>DATCLP010000122.1:0-2126 GCA_036563855.1 Steroidobacteraceae bacterium
GCACGGCGATGAGCGCGAACTGGTACCGCGACCAGATCAGCTGCTTGAATGCGGTCTTCGAAACGATCGGCTTGTCGACTCCGATGTCGTCGTGCGCTTTGGCCATCGAGTTCGCCTAGCCGAGTCGATTCTTCACGAACGCATCGATGAGCGCTCGTACTTCAGGCGTATCCTCGTCCGTCTCCAAGCCGAGATAGGGCAATCCTGCCGCCTCGCAGACTTCGGCGTAGCGTGACTGCGTACGCCCGCGCGGCTCCAGGCCGATCACAGCATCCGCCCCCCAACGCCGCGCTTCCTCGACTTCCCAGTGCGGGTCCTTATCGAACAAGAATAGCTGGCGTGCAGCAAGCGCCCGCAGCGGGTCGTCGCCGACGAGCGTTCGCGCATACATCGGTGCCACGGCGCTGTAGCGATTCGAAACGACCGCACCGCCGTGTCGCTCGCGCAAATAGGCGTGGAACTGCGGATCGTTACCGCTCGTTGCCAGATAGATCCGAAATCGCTCTTGCGGATAGCAGCCGGCGCCGCGAGCAACCAGCTCGCGGACTTCGTCGCGAAACGCCTGCGTCAGCTCCAGGTTGCGGTGCGTCCCTCGCTGCCAAGTCACCTGATACATCGCCATCTGATCGCGCAGACTCACCGGCAAAGGACGCGCCGCAGCCATCATATCGCGCGCCCCTTCCCAGACCTGCATCTGCTCGTTCAGCAGCTGCATCGTCTCGCGCAACTTGGCGAAACTGAAGGGCCGACCGACTCTCACTTCCAACCACGCGATCAAATTCTTGATCTGCTCGACGCGTTGCTCGAGCCGATTCAGATCGATGATCTCTTCGCAGCGATCGCGCAGGTATGTCCACCACTTTTCCGGCAGCTCGCGGCTGTACTGCGAAACCCAGCTGAAATCGAGCGGATAGCACTCGCAGCCGAACTGCCTCGCCCACAGCTCCGTGACGCGAAGCTGTGCTTCGTCGCGAGTGGTACCGACGATGAGCGTCGGCTTCGGCAGACCTCCCCACGGCGCGTCGGACGGATCCAGCGCGGCAGCGAACCCCAATGCGAAATGATGAGGTACATAGCCGTGCGCTTCGAGAACCTGTTCGTAATTTGGCCCCTTGCGCTCCGAATACGTGATGATCGAATTCCAATAATTTATGACGAGTGTGGGAATGCCGAAGGCAGTGAAGATCTCTTCGAAGTCGTCGGCATTGCAGATTGCGAATTCGCCGCCGTGCTGGACGTGCAAGCGCGTCTCCTCGAGCCAACGGCGCTGATGTGCGCGAACTGCATCGACGCTGCGCAGCCGCGTCTGCGGCGCATTCACGTCGACACCTCCCCGCGCGCAGTCGCCAGCGACGCCAAGAAAGTCTCGATCTGCCCGCGAATCGGCCCATTGAGATCGACTTCGTACGGTTGGCTGCGAAGGTGCAACACCGGCATCGAGTGCGATCTCAAGCGTTCGACTTCATCCGGCGTTTCCCAGTTCTGCGACCAGTCGCCTTCCATGACGTAGAAAATCGCTGCATCGGCTTTTGTGCGCAGCGCGCGCTCTACGCTCGCCTGAATCGTCCGCTCGATTGGAAACAAGATCGAGCAGGCCGGCCGACAATGAAATCTCTCTGCCAGCGCATGCAAGGGATCGCTCGATGTGCTGACCGGGCGATCGCAAACTCTCGCACCCCAGCAATGATCCTCCGCAACGACGGTTGCGCCGAACGATTCGATCAGCTCGTAGAGCTGCGAATGGTCGAACGGGCTTCCCCCCACGAAGATTCGCGCGCCGCAACGTGCGGGCATGTCACGCGCTTTCGCGAGCAATCGTTCGAGCCACACATTGTGGTCGGCTTTGGACACGAACATGGAAGAGGAGACGATGGCGAGCGCATCGACGCCCGACAGACGGGGCGGATCGGGTGCCCGTAGCGCCATGACTTCGCTCAGCAGCGCGCGATTGCGATTGCACGCTTCGATGGCTGCACGCAGATCGGACTCGCCGATCGTGCGTCCCGCCCACGATTCGAGCCGATCTCGCAACTTCAAGATGCAATCCCGGTTGTACGCTTCTGCAACGAAGTACGGGTTCCAGGCTTTGTCGAGATAGTACAGCTCGGGAATCTTGATCTCAGACC
>DATCLP010000123.1:0-2687 GCA_036563855.1 Steroidobacteraceae bacterium
TGCGTCGCGCGCGACACGAAGCTCGGTCCGGAGGAAATCACGGCGGATATTCCGAACGTCGGCGATGCAGCGCTTGCGAAGCTCGATGAAGCGGGCATCGCATTCATCGGCGCCGAAGTGAAGTCGGGCGACATCCTCGTCGGTAAGGTCACTCCGAAAGGCGAGACGCAGCTGACGCCGGAAGAGAAGCTGCTTCGCGCGATCTTCGGTGAAAAGGCATCCGACGTGAAGGACACCTCACTTCGCGTCCCGCCGGGCATGGACGGTACGGTGATCGACGTGCGTGTCTTTACGCGCGACGGCGTCGAGAAGGATTCCCGCGCACTTGCGATCGAAAAGGCGGAGCTCGAGCGAGTTCGCAAGGACCTCGACGATCAACGCCGCATCCTCGAAGAGGATCTGTTCCAGCGCGTGCAGGCCATCTTGCTCGGCAAGCCCGCAGAAGCGGGTCCGAAGAAGCTCAAGCCCGGCACGCTGATCGACGAGACGTATTTGTCGGAGTTGCCGCGCGAGCAGTGGCTCGAAATCCGTCTGCAGGATGAAGAGGCCAATGCGGCGCTCGAGCGCTCGGCCGAGCGTCTCAAGCTCCAACGCAAGGAGTTCGAGAAGCGCTTCGAAGAGAAGCGCGCGAAGATCACTGCGGGCGATGACCTGGCTCCGGGCGTGCTCAAGATGGTCAAGGTGTACTTGGCCGTGAAGCGCCGAATTCAGCCGGGCGACAAGATGGCCGGCCGTCACGGAAACAAGGGCGTCGTCTCAACGATCGTTCCGGTCGAAGACATGCCGTACCTGGAAGACGGTACGCCGGTCGACATCGTGCTCAATCCGCTCGGTGTGCCTTCGCGTATGAACATCGGCCAGATCCTGGAGACGCATCTGGGTTGGGCTGCGAAGGGGCTCGGCAACAAGATCGGCCAGATGCTCGATGAGCAGCGCCAAGTCGCGGAGATTCGTGCGTTCCTCGACGAGATCTACAACAAGACCGGCGGCCAAAGAGCCGATCTCGCGTCGTTGACCGACGAGGAGATCCTCACGTTGGCCGGCAACCTGCGTCATGGCGTGCCGATGGCAACGCCGGTGTTCGACGGTGCGACGGAGGAGGAGATCAAGCACATGCTTGCGCTCGCTGGTTTGCCTCTGTCGGGTCAGACGACGCTGTACGACGGACGTACGGGCGAGAAGTTCGATCGTCCGATCACGGTCGGCTACATGTACATGCTGAAGCTGAACCATCTCGTCGACGACAAGATGCATGCGCGTTCGACGGGTCCGTACTCGCTCGTCACTCAGCAGCCGCTGGGCGGCAAGGCGCAATTCGGCGGTCAGCGCTTCGGCGAAATGGAGGTGTGGGCGCTCGAGGCCTACGGCGCCGCGTACACGCTGCAGGAGATGCTCACCGTCAAGTCCGACGACGTGACGGGACGTACGCAGATGTACAAGGCGATCGTCGACGGCAATCACGAGATGAAGGCCGGCATGCCGGAGTCCTTCAACGTGCTCGTCAAGGAGATTCGTTCGCTCGGTATCAACATCGAGCTCGAACAGGAGAGCGAGAAATAGGGCTCGTGAGCTCGGGGTACTGGCAAGGCCCTAGAGCCGAGCCGCACGCCCCGAGCCTCGCGCCCTGAATGCGTCGACGAACAGATTTATTGGTTGCACCACTTTTAGGTGACCCAGATGAAAGACTTACTCAAGTTGTTCAAGCAGCAGACGCCGGTCGAGAACTTCGACTCGATTCGTATCGGGCTTGCTTCTCCCGAAATGATCCGCTCGTGGTCGTTCGGTGAAGTGAAGAAGCCGGAGACGATCAACTACCGTACGTTCAAGCCGGAACGCGACGGTTTGTTCTGCGCGAAGATCTTCGGTCCGGTGAAGGACTACGAGTGCTTGTGCGGCAAGTACAAGCGCCTCAAGCACCGCGGTGTCGTCTGCGAGAAGTGCGGCGTCGAAGTGACTCAGTCGAAGGTGCGCCGCGAGCGCATGGGTCACATCGAGCTCGCCAGCCCGATCGCCCACATCTGGTTCTTGAAGTCGCTGCCGTCGCGTATCGGTCTCATGCTCGACATGACGCTGCGCGAGATCGAGCGAGTGCTGTACTTCGAGGCGTTCGTCGTGATCGATCCGGGTATGACCGAGCTGCAGCGCGGTCAGCTGCTCACCGACGAAATGTATCTCGAGGCGATCGAGAAGCACGGCGATGAGTTCGACGCCCGCATGGGTGCGGAGGCCGTTTACGAGCTTCTGAAGTCGCTCGATCTGCAGGCCGAAGTGGCCAAGGTGCGCGAGGAGATCCAGAGCACGAACTCGGAAACGAAGATCAAGCGCCTCACAAAGCGCTTGAAGCTGCTCGAGTCGTTCATCGAGTCCGGCAACCGGCCCGAGTGGATGGTGATGACGGTGCTGCCGGTGCTGCCTCCGGATCTGCGTCCGCTCGTGCCGCTCGATGGCGGCCGCTTTGCGACTTCAGACCTGAACGACCTGTATCGCCGCGTCATCAACCGCAACAACCGTCTGCGCCGACTGCTGGAGCTGAATGCGCCGGACATCATCGTGCGCAACGAGAAGCGCATGCTGCAGGAAGCGGTGGATGCGCTGCTCGACAACGGCCGCCGCGGCCGCGCGATCACGGGCACGAACAAGCGTCCGCTCAAGTCGCTGGCCGACATGATCAAGGGCAAGCAGGGCCG
>DATCLP010000124.1:0-1886 GCA_036563855.1 Steroidobacteraceae bacterium
CGCTGTACACCGTCTGCGTAGTGATGGGGAGCGTCGACAAGGAGAAATCTGCCGAGCGCGAACCAAGCTGCTTGGCTCGGCGTTCGGCAATCATCATCGCGTCGAACAGATTGGGCTGGACGGCAAGCGTGACCTCGAGACCGGAACCCCCTTCGAGATTCGCGATGCGTTCATCGCCGCGCCACCAGATCAAGAAATCCGGCGGCAATCCCTGCTGCGTCGTCACGGGATCGAAATACAGCCATTGCACGCCGTCGTGAACTTCCAGCAAGACGTCCGTTTGGACCCTGCCGGACTTGTCGCGCAGTGCGATGCCGTGTGCAACGCGAGCCGGAATCTGCGCGCCCGCCAGGAACATCGTCGCGAGCTCCGCGCGCTCGCTCGGCGTTGCGCGGCGATCGAGGAACACGCTCACGTAGGGATCGTTCTCGCCCTGATTGATCCGGCGCAAGAGCTGCACCGTGAAGCTCGCCACGTCCGCCGACTGGCGTCGAGCTTCCGCGATCAAGCCTTCCATCGCGATGCGCGAAGGCTCGTCGAGCTGCGGACGCGGCGGAAATGGCGGCGTCGTGTCCTCGACGATGCGCTGAGGATCCTTGTAAACGACGGCGCGGTAATAGACGGTTTGCGGTCCCGACGCCTGTCGCACGGCCCACTCGGCCTCTCTTCCGGCGGGCGTAACGCGCGTGCTGACGCCGAAGCCGCGCGAAATGAAATACTCGTCGAGCACCGAGAACCCTGGCGTGAGGGTCGGAATCTTGAGCGTCGCCTTTACGGCTGCCGGCCCCGGATCGAAACTGATCGCCGCCTCGATGTTCCACACCTGCCGTTGCTCGCGCGGCAGCAGCGGATAATCGAGCACACGCACCTTGTAAGTCACCAGCGATACGCTGATGACGGTCAGCACCGCGGCCAAGATGAAAATGTGGCGGTTTCTCATTGGGGGATCGGAGGGGGTCTCGCGCTTCTTACTGCTGCCCTTCCGACCTGGAATGCTGCGTTCGAACGCCTATACAAGAGCGGTGAAGCGTAACGAGATCGCCCGAACGATGGAAGGACGAGGGTCGCGAATGCCCGCTTCTGTCAACGCGTTCCCGCAGCCAGCTTCGGCACTTCTCCGGCGATGCCCATTGCCCGGCCGATCAACAAGCGCTTTGCGACCATGCTGTCGTTGACGAGACTCAAACCGGTACGGCGCAGCCAGGTCAGCGTGTTGCTCGAATTGCTGAACAGGCGATTCAAGCCGTCGATGAGCCCCAGCGCTAGTGTGTTCTCGCTCTTCCGCCAACGTTCGTAACGCCGCAATACACGCAGCTCCGCGATGCCGTTCGCATCGCCCGTCCGCGCCAGCTCGGCAGAAAGCGTTTCGACGAGCGCGGCGCAATCCAGGAAACCGAGGTTGACGCCCTGGCCCGCGAGCGGATGCACCGCATGTGCCGCATCGCCGATGAGCACGAAACGCGACCGGCAATAAGACGCCGCGTGGCTCAGCCCCAGAGGAAAGCTCGCGCGCGGTGCGTCGATCGCGACCGCACCGAGCACGTGATCGAGCGCCTGAGCGATGGCCTTGCCAACCTCCTGGGCATCGGCTTGCTCGAGATACGTTGCATGGTCCGGTTTCGTCGTCCACACGATCGAGCTGCGTCCATCGGCGAGCGGCAGGAACGCAATCGGCCCGTTCGGCTGAAAGCGCTGCCAGGCCGTATGTCGATGCGGATGTTCCGTGCGGACGTGCGTGACGAACGCACGTTGGTCGTACTTCCACCCGATCGTCTCGATACCGGCCAATTTTCTGCTGGCGGAGCCGGCACCGTCCGCACCGACGACGAGCGAAGCTGTGACCTGTCGTCCATCCGCGAGCGATGCGCTGACACTTTCATCGTCGA
>DATCLP010000125.1:0-2587 GCA_036563855.1 Steroidobacteraceae bacterium
GTCCGTCGGCAACACCGCTCCTGGTTCAATGCCCGGCACATCTGCGTACTTCCTGTACAGCGGCGCGAAATCCGTGTCGTAGGCGGCGCGGAAGAGCTCGTCGAAGCTCTCTATGACGAAGTATGTTTTCTGATAGTCGTCGATCAGATAGTCGGTGCGCATGACGCGTTCGAGGTCGAAACGAATGCGTTTCGGCTTCGGGCTCTCGACGCAATACACCGTCTCGCCTTTGGAAGAGAGGATTCCTGAGCCGTAGGCGCGCAATCCTTGCGGCGTGAGAATCAAACCGAACTCGACCATGTACCAATAGAGGCGGGCGAGCATCTTGAGACCGTTCAGCGCAAGCGCTTTCTCGCCTGCCGCGCCGTAGGCCTGCATGAAGCGCGCAAACGTCGGGTTCGTGAGCAGCGGCACATGGCCGAAGAAGTCGTGGAAGATGTCGGGCTCGGACAGGTAGTCGAGCTCATCTCTCCGACGAATCCACACGGTTACCGGGAAGCGCTTGTTCGCCAGATGCTGGAAGAAGTGCAGCTCCGGAATCAGCCCGGGAACCGCAACGATCTGCCAACCGGTGGCTTCGCCGAGGATGCGATTCGTTTCATCGATGCGCGGAATGCGATCGGGCGGAGCGGCCAAAGCGCGCGTTCCTTCCACGAATTCCGGCGCGGCATAGCGTTCGATGAGCTGAATCTGACGCGCGTACAACGTGCGCCAGATATCGTGATCTTCCGCCGTGTACGCGTCCCAGTCTTGAGCGACCGTGTAGTCGCTTGCGGCATGCGTGTAATCGCCGCGCAGCTGCACGGGTTTTGCTGTCGGCGCAAACGGTTGTTCGGGCATTTGCGACGTCTCGTGAAAAGAAGATGGAAACAAGGCTAGCACTGCCACTCGTGCGCTGCGATCCGGAAGGGTGCGTCGGCCGTGCACGTACACATTCGCCGCGCGACGGTGCGCAATCAACTAGGTAATTCGAGCAACATGCTGCGTGCTCGTAGCGCGCATGTATACACGTAAACAGCGAGCGCGAATGCGCTCTGCGCAGGCCCGCGCAATGCATCGGCTGTCACAGCTTCGGCCAATACAAGTACCGTTTGCCGGCAAGAAATTGTTGAGCGATTAAGCGCGGTGCCGTGGCGCGCTCCTGTCTACAGCCTAGCGCCTACAGCTTTTCGGTAGCGCGAAAGCGCTACCGATAAGTAATGAGCTGCCTCCGCCCCTCCCGCTCGAGATGAGGCAGCGCATTGAACATCGAGAGCGTGACTTTTTCGGCGTTGTAGATGAGTCGGGTGATCGACGCATTGTGAATGGCCCAGTTGAGCTCGACGGCCATATGGTTCGACAAGCCCAGCACGTGCGCCACGGTCGTGCCGATCACACCGCCGGACGTGCTGATGAGGAGCGTCTTCGAGCGCCCTTCGGTTTTCATGATGCGTTCGAGCGCAGCCTTGATCCGGCCGTGAAAGCCATGCCAAGGCAGGAGGTCCTCCGCTTCGATCCGCGCTTCCACCCATGCCTTCGCGGCACGTTCCAGAAAGTACTGAAAGCGGCGGCGGTCCGATTTCAACGCAGGCCACCCGGCTTCCTCGAGCTCTGCGGGCGTCAACGATGCCGCGAACCGACGCAGGATGACGTCGCTGTCATATTCGTCGAACGCATCGTCGACGACGATCGGCTCCGCAAGCCCCACGGCATTCGCGACGATCTCCGCCGTTTCGCGCTGGCGCTGCAAGGTGCCGGAGTAGATGCGATCGATTTTCTCGCCGCTCTCGGCGAAGAACTGTCCGAGCAGTTCGACCTGTTGCTTGCCAAGAGGCGAAAGCTGGTCGTAGTTATCGGTGCCGAAGGAGGCTTGGCCGTGGCGGATAAGGTAGAGGGTGCTCATTCTCGAGGCTGTAGACTGTAGGCTGTAGGGTTACGCGCATCGCGCGCGAATTTTGGGCTAAGGCTCCGACGAAGAAAACAAAAACCGCGAAGCCCAAAGGACTTCGCGGTCTGGTTCGCTCAGCCGCGGCGCGAAAGCGCCTTCTAACTACAGCCTGCAGCCTTCAGTCTTCAGTCTTACCGCGCAGCGGTCTTCTGAACGGAATCGTCCGCACCCAGTTCCTTCACTTCAACGGTCCAGGCGGGTTCGCTGAGCTGCCGAACCTCGACCATGCCGCGATCGTCGTTCTTCGATTTCAACAGGGCGCTCGAAAGCCAAAAGCCGCCACCAACGATGGCGAGGGCCGCGACAGCGCCAACGATCGTCCGCGATTCAATCACCATAATTCCTCCTCAGCGCTTCTCGCTTTCGCAGCGATGCACGACCAGCGTTTATGTTGGGTGACAGATTAGGCGGATCTGCAAATTGCTCCGTGCGGCAGGTCACAACCCAACGGTGAGGTGCGCGTGGATGTCGCTATATCGGGACACAGGTCTCAGCGCAAAACGATCTGCGGGAATCTCGCAACGCGCTGCGCGATTTGACATCGCGCATTAATGTGTTTTGTCACATGCGGTCGAGGAGAGGGAGAGGAGAAAGGGAAATGGAAATGGGAAAAGAGTCGGTCGTGGGCGAACGAGAAACGATCAAAACAATTCGACTTCG
>DATCLP010000126.1:0-2693 GCA_036563855.1 Steroidobacteraceae bacterium
GCGAAGGAGTGGGCGATCCGCTTCGGCCGCGAGCGCGCGAATGTCGAACGCAAGCCCGGCGATCCGTTCGGCATCGACTTCGAAGTCGAAGCTTATCTCGAGAATCACGCGATCAAGTTCACCGGCCAGTTCGACCCGAACTGCTATTTGTACTTGTCGCGCGCGATGGACTTGTTCGATTTGGCGGACCACGGCGGCTCCGTGCAGGGAGCATTGCAACGCTTCGATGTCGAGCGTGCATTGATCATGGGCGTCGAGACGGATCTGCTATTCCCGATCGAACAGCAGGAGGAGCTTGCCGAGGGGCTGCAAGGGAACGGCCGCGAAGTGACCTTCGCGCGGCTCGACTCGTTGCAAGGCCACGACTCGTTCCTCGTGGACATGGACCGTTTCCGACCGGTGATCGCCAACTTCTTGAGCACACTCTGATCTCGTAACTGCCTCGCGGCAAGATCAACCAAAAGGCGGCACGACTCCGAGCGCCGACGAGCGCCAACGGCGCAGTTTCGAAAAGCTGCGCTACAATCATCGACTTTCTACGGATCGAAGAATGAACAGTTGGGTTTCGCGCGATGCGGCCGTCGTCTGGCACGGCTTCACGCAAATGGACTGTTATGCCGAGAACGCCCCGATCATCGTCGAGCGCGGCGAAGGCCGCGAGCTCGTCGACGTCGACGGCAAGCGCTATCTCGATGCGATTTCATCCCTGTGGGTGACGACGCTCGGCCATCGTGTTCCGGCGCTCGATCAGGCGGTGCGCGAGCAGCTCGATCGCATCGCGCATTCGACATTGCTCGGTAACGGCAATCGTATCGTCATCGAGCTCGCGGAAGCGCTGGCGCAGGTCGTGCCCGTCGAGCATCCGCATTTCTTGTTTGCGTCGGACGGCGCTTCGGCCGTCGAGCAAGCGCTCAAGATCGCCTTTCAGTATTGGAGCAATCTCGGTATTGCCGGGCGTCACACCTATCTTGCATTCGGCGATGCGTATCACGGCGATACCGTCGGTGGGCTTTCGCTCGGTGGCGGCGGTTTCGGTACCGAGGTGTTCGATCCCCTACGGTTTCCAGTGCTGCGTGCGCCGTCGTTCAAAGATCCGAATGCATTGCGCATCGCTGCCGACATGGTTCGCGAGCATGCGGCACGGCTTGCCGCCGTCGTCGTCGAGCCGTGGGTGCAGGGTGCGGCCGGCATGCAGATCGCCAAGCCGGAGGACTTCAGGCAATTGCAGCAAGCGTGCAGCGACGCCGACGTGCTGTTGATCTGCGACGAAGTCGCGACCGGATTCGGGCGCACTGGCCACTTGTTCGCGAGCGAAGCGTGCGGCTTGAAACCCGATCTCATGTGCGTCGGCAAAGGCATCACCGGCGGGTACCTGCCGATGTCGGCCACCGTGGCGAGCGAGCGGGTGTTCGATGCATTCCGCGGCCCCGATTTGAGCGAGCGCACGCTGTATCACGGTCACTCGTACGGCGGCAACGCGCTGGCTGCGGCCGTGGCGCTCAAACATCTCGAGCTGATTCGCGAGCCGCACGTGTTGGAGAACGTGCGCGCGCGTTCGGCACAACTGGCGCAATTGCTCGACGCACGAGTGAGTCCGCATCCGCTCGTGCGCGACGTGCGCATTGCCGGATTGATGTGTGCCGTCGAGCTCGACTCGACCGGCCGCGAGCGGTTTGCACGCCGCGTGTGCGCTGCCATGGTCCGCCGCGGCGTACTGTCGCGTTCGCTCGGCGACAACGTCACGCTCGTGCCGCCGCTTACGATCACGGCGGAGGAGATCGAGCGCATCGTCGAGACTTTGGCCGACTCCTTGCGCGAGGTGGCCGCAACGTGAGCGTCTGGTCCGATTGGGTGTCGGCCGAGCTCGCGCACATCGAAGCGGCGGGGCAGTGGCGAGTCACGCGCGCGTTCGACGGCATCGTGCAAGGCCCGTTGAACGGCCGCGAGGTCATCAATTTCGCTGCGAACGATTATCTCGGCCTCAGCTTCCATCCCACTGTGAGAGAGGCAGCCCGAGACGCCATCGAGCAGTTCGGTTCCGGTGCCGGTGCATCGCGGCTCGTGACCGGCACGCGCTCGCTGCACGCGCGGCTCGAAGCGGAGCTTGCTCAGTGGAAGGGCGAAGCCAAAGCGCTCGTCTTTCCGACCGGCTATGCCGCGAATCTCGGAGTGTTGACGACATTCGGCGCGCAGGGCGCGACGATTTTCAGCGACGCACTGAATCACGCTTCGATCATCGACGGCTGCAAGCTCGCGAAAGCGCGGACCGTCGTGTTTCCGCACAACGATTTGGATGCGCTCGAAGCGCAACTTCGCGCGACGGACGGGCGCAAGCTCGTCGTGACGGAAGCGGTGTTCTCGATGGATGGCGATTTGGCACCGCTCGCGGCGCTTGCGGAGATCTGCGGGCGCTACGGCGCATTGTTGGTGATCGACGAAGCTCATGCAGTCTTTGGAACGGGCAAAGACACGATCGCCTGCGACCATTTGCGTATCGGGACGCTTTCGAAAACCTTGGGCGCGCTCGGCGGTTGGGTTGCAGGATCCGCGAGCGTTATCGACTTGCTGGTGAATCGCGCACGCACGTTCATTTTCACGACGGGTTTGTCGCCCGCCGATACGGCAGCGGCATTGGCGGCGTTGCAGATTTGTCGCAGCGAAGAGGGTGAGCAGTTGCGTCGCAAGCTCCGCGC
>DATCLP010000127.1:0-5060 GCA_036563855.1 Steroidobacteraceae bacterium
GCGTTGGAAACCATTCGTCGCCGGGGCTCGAAAGCTCGGCGACATGACGCGGTTCCCCCCAGCGACCGTCGGGCTTGCGTTCGATCGTCCATATCTCAGTATCCGTGCGCGGCTGGCCGTTCACGGGGCGCGTCGAAACGAAGTACGCACGCTGACCGTCCGGCGTGAACACGATATCTGCGTCCGCATACTGCCCCGAGAACGGCGCGGTTTTCGGCCGCGACCACTGACCTTGCTCGAGCTCCGTATAGACGATCGTCCACAAATCGAACGAAGGCGTATTCTTCAAATAGAAGAGCGTGCGGCCGTCGGGCGCGGGGCTCGGATGCGACTCGTCATCGCCGGTCGAGATGATTCCGGGTGCGAGCAATGTCGGCGTGTTGTTCGCTTTGGCGGCAAGGTAAGACCAAACGTCGGACGCCGGGGAGTCGGTAGCTGCAATCGTCGAAAGGAAGGCGGCTAGGCCAACGAGACAACGTGTACGCATCGGGGCTTCTCATCCAAACACCGGAGAGAATGAGAAGCATCGCAACGGCGCGCCCGACCCGCTTTCAATTTCTTTAGATCAGCATTCGGCGCATGCGGGCGCGAAAGGCAGACGGCGTCTCGCCGTAGGTCGCGCGAAAGGCCGCCGAGAAGTGAGCGTGACTGGAGAATCCGAGCTCTAGCGCGAGCGCAGTAAGATCTTCCGTATGCGGCAGCTCGGCCAGCGCTCGAGCGAGCCGCAAGCGCCTTTGGTATCTCGCGATCGTCATGCCTTCGCATTGTCGGAAGGCATGCGTGAGATAGGCCGGAGACGTACCGACCTGTGCGGCAATCTCCGAGAGCGATAACCGCTCGCGGCCATCGCCGATGATCGCCTTGGCCTCGCGGACGAGTTTGCTTGCAGGGCGGCTCGAGCGCGCGGTATCGATGGAGCCGAGCCTCAAGATCTCCGCCCACAGCTGGGCGATCGTCTCTTCGATTTCCGTCGGGTCGGCATGGCTTCGAGAAAGATGCCAAAGCGTCGAGGCGTGACGCTGCAGCGCGGCGGCAGAACACACGGCGCGATGCGCACGCACTCGCCGCACGAACGACTCCGCCGCCCCCGCATTCGGCATCGCATCGAGGCGCGGCGTGATCAATAAGTACTCGACAGGATGAGAATCGATGAACCGATCGCGGCTCACGTCACCGCCGTGAATGAAGAGCGCATGGTTCGGAGTGAGCAGCGATTCCGAAGCCCCGAGCCGATAAGCAAACGCGCCTCGCACGGGAATGAGGACTTGGAACGTAGGTGTGAGTACCTCATCGGTGAGGTGATTCGCCGATGCGCGTGCGACAGCGGCTTCGATGTGCATCGCCGCATCGTCGCGGATCGAACGCCGCGTCTCGACGAGCGCCGGCGTTTCCAGTCTCGTGTTGGTTCTGGGCTGGAGCATGCGTACGCTATGTCACGACTCGCGGCGATTTGCAATCCGACGATGCTCGACGGGGACACAGGAGATCCGCTTCACCGCAGCCGCTCGAGCTGTCGAAACGCCCCTCGGATCAGCGCCGCATTCTGTTGCGACTGATGCCGAAAAGCTCGAAAGAAATCCGTCGTGGAGTACGCGGGCCGGACCGAGCGCAGCTCGTCGTAAAACGTCCGGGCGGTCTCGATGTTCTCGGCTAGCATGTTGCAGTACGCCGCAATCGCAAGCACTTGATAGTGCGCATTCGGCTGTCGTGCTGCACGCGTCGCAAATGCGGCGGCGTCTGCGTAACGACCGAGCAGGGCGAGGTTCTGCGCGCGCACGGCATACATCGCAAAGGTCATCATGTCATACGGGCTTAGGCGGCGCGCCTTATCGACGACGTCATTGCTGCGGAGCGAGTCGCCGGTCTGCATCAATGCGAACGCGAGCGAATACTGTCCGACGGCAGAGCTGGGATTGAGCTGAACGGCGGTCTCGAGCTCGTCGACGGCATCGCCGAGATCTTGACTCAGGAGATAGGCGCGGCCGAGCGCCCAGTGGCCGAGCGGATCGCGTGGATCCAGCATCAACGCTTCTTCGGCGAAGTTGATCGCGCGTTGCTCTTCGACGGAACGTTTCTCGGTGAGCTCGAGAAACGCGCGTTGAAAATAAATGAATGACAGGCCAGCGTAAGCGCGCGGCGAGCGCGGATCGAGCTCGATCGAACGGCGGAAGAATTGCTCGGCCAATTCGTAGTCCGCGGCAGTGAACCGGTACATGTGCCAACAGCCGCGATAGTAGGCGCTCCAGGCATCGAGACTGCCTGGCGCGATCACGGCCGCTCGGTGCCGCTCGGCGTGCTCCACTTCCGATTCGACCGAACCGACGATGAGCTCGGCAATTTCCCCCTGGACGGTGAGGATGTCGTGCAGCGGCCGGCTCAAGTGCTCTGCCCAGTGTTCTTGCCCGCTCACTGCATCTGCAAGCATTGCGTGAACGCTGATTTCATTGCCGAGTGCGCGGACTTCCCCTTGCACGATATAACGAACGCCGAGCGCGCGCCCGACGTCGCGCGGATCGTATGGGCCTGCTTTGAATCTGAATGCAGAACCACGCGATATGACGAACAACCATCTCGCGCGCGCGATCCGCGTGATGACCTCGTGCGTGAGACCGTCGGCAATCACGCCGTGCGCTTGTGCCTCGCCCGCGAATCGAAACGGCAATACGGCGATCGATGGCTGGCTCGGCAGCGTCAGCTCGAGCCCGTCCAAACGATCGGCCGTAGCAACGATCGGCTCAACGTTGCCTCGCAATTCACCTGGAACGCTGCCCCGTTCAGATACGTCGCCGACGAACCGATAACCCTTGCGATGAACCGTCCGGATGAGGATTTGCGCCTTACCGTCATCGCCGATGTGAGCACGCGCTGCCTTGATGCAGCTATTCATGGCGGCATCGGTGACGACTCGGCCGCGCCATACGCGATCGACGAGCTCTTGCCGCGTCACGACGCGATCGCGATTCGTGACCAGATACGCAAGGAGCTCGAGCACACGAGGCTCGAGCGTCTCGCGCCGGCCGGCACGACGAAGCTCGAAACGCTCCATGTCGAGATCGCAATCGCCGAACCGATACAGCATCGGACGCCTCGGTTGTTGCCGTCGTCAGGATTCTCCACGAAATCTCCACGGATCCGCCATGTCTTTCCGTCCATGTCGGTGGACAAATCGTGCGACGGGAACATCGAGGAGGAAGGACTATGTGGTACAAGACGATGATTGGAGGTGCGATCGCACTAGCTGTGTGGACAATAAGTGCAAGTCCCGCTGCGGCGCACGATTGGCTTTTCAAATTGCATGGCTGGCCGTTCGCTCCCGTTTGGGGCGAAGCCAAGCTGGTGGGGCCGGGCGAGAACGGCATCAGCAAGCCGGGTGTGAACGATGGATGTCCGCACGAAACGGCTGACGGATTGAGCCTTCTGATCGCATCGAATCGAGAAGATCCGAACGACATTTGGGCTGCGGATCGAGCGAGCATCAAGGATCCGTGGTCCGAGCCGCGGAAACTCGAAGCGCCCGTCAATTCTGCAGCCGGCGATTTCTGCCCGACGCCGGTTCGAGGACGCTCGCTGCTGTTCGTTTCGACGCGACCTGGTGCTTGTCCCGGGGAAGTCGCCGGAGGCGGCGACATTTATCTTTCGCGGCAAAGCCCTGCTGGAGGTTGGAGCGAGCCCGTGCACTTAGGATGCGCTCCGAACGGCCCGAACACGGCCGGCGGCGAACGCAGCCCATCGCTCATCGAGACGCCGTACGGAACGTTCTTGTTCTATTCGTCGAACGGCAACATGACGGACGGCCTCGTCGCAGCCGGTGCGGATCAAGACATTTACGTGAGCATCATGCGCAAGGATGGAACGTTCGGACCGGGTCGGCGCATCGAGGCGCTCAGCACGCCGGGCTTCCACGACCTAATGCCGAACGTGCGCGAACGATACGAAGGCGGCTACGAAATCGTGTTCAGCTCGAACCGCCCGACATCGCCTTTGGGTCCGGCGCCGAAGGGCGATCAGGATGTTTACATGTCGTTCGCGTGGTTCCTGCCGGGGCCGTGGACACCGCCGATCAATCTCGGCGCCGCTGTCAACACGAACGGCACCGAGCAACGCGCAACGATGTCCCGCGACGGCAAGCGACTCTATTTCGGTCGCACGCCGGTCGGTGGAACCAGCGATATCTATATGAGCGAACGAAAGCGCTAGTGCGCAGGCTGTAGGGTGTGGGCTGTAGCTCGCGAAGGCGCGCGACTCCGGTACAAGTCGCACGACCTATTCCTTCAGCCTTCTGTTCTTTCGGACACCCAGCGAAGAAGGTCCACTCTTCGTAATGCCTCCCCCTTGGCATGGGTGTCCGCTATTTGCCTGCGGCATCGTTTCGGATGTATCTGTTATGCGCACCGCTCTGCCGCAGCGGTCGTCATGGAAGCTTGATTCGCGTGACCTGCGTCTGCTCGCCGGGATACGTCAGCAATCGCATCGCTTCCGTGAACTCGAAGCGCTGCGGATCGAAGGAGATCCGCAACTGCTCTACGACGTATTCGTGAGACAGCTCGACCGTGAGCTGGATCGCCACCGTCTTGCCCACACCTTCGTCGGCGCGCGACGCGCGCGTCGACACGCCGGAACAGGTCTTCGACAGCGACAGCTCCGACAGACGCTCGATCGGGAAGTGTGCTGCCTGGTCTCCACGCGTCGCCGTGAGGCGAGACAGTACGCCTTCGGGGCATTCCATCGTGAACTCGACCGCGCCCGACTCCGTTTGAACAGTGAAGCGGGATGCGACCCAGGGAAGCGGCTGCGGCGGCGAGGCGCCGGCCGCCGCTGCGAGCCCCAGATATGCGATCGTCAGCTTGATTGCTCTGATCAAGGTCTCCTCCGGTCGCCTTGCTCGACCCGGCCCAGGAGTTTACGCGTAGAGGTATCAACGTTCCCATGCCGGTGCAGGCAGCTGCTATCTGAAGAGCGGAGCGAGCAAAGCGGCCATAACCAATAGGGTCACGACCGCAGCAACGAGCCGTCCCACGATCATGTTGCGACCGCTCTTACCTTCTCGAGCCATGGCTGCC
>DATCLP010000128.1:0-3061 GCA_036563855.1 Steroidobacteraceae bacterium
GCTACATCGAGCTCATGCGCGTGCTCGGGGTTATGACGTACGAGCTGCACGGCATAGAGCGTCTGCGCGAGCCCGGGCGGCTGATTGTGGCCAATCATCCGACATTGATCGATGTGGTCATGCTCGTGTCGTTGATCCCGGAGGTCGACTGCATCGTAAAACGTGGTCTGTGGCGCAATCCTTTCTTGCGCTGGCCGGTAATATGGGCCTCGTACATCCCGAATTCGGAGGGTGAGGAGCTGATCGAACGCTGCGCGGCGACGTTGCGGCGCGGCCATTCCTTGCTCGTGTTCCCTGAAGGGACGCGGACGGTGCCCGGAAGGCCGATGCGCATGCAGCGCGGTGCAGCGCACATTGCACTCGCAGCCGATGCGCCCATCTTGCCCGTGACGATCGACTGCGATCCGCCGACGTTGTTCAAAGGCAATCCGTGGTATCGGGTGCCGGAGCGGCCTTTTCATATGAAGGTCATCGTGGGCGAGCCCGTCCCGTCGAGTCAGTTCCGTCGCGAAGGGGAGGCGCCGACGCGCGCGGCGCGGCGGCTGACGCAATGGTTGCTCGCCTACTATGGCGCCAACGAGAACGGTCATCCGGTCGAGGATCAGAAACGAACGAATTCCGCAGCATCGACGGTACCGATCGCGCCGGCCGTGTCGTGAGGCGCGCCGGAACCGGACGAAAAGCAAATTACGCTGCCGCGTTGAGCAGCGCTTGTTTAGAGAAGCTACGATGTCAGTGAACGTCAAATCGCGAGAAGAGATCCTCGAGTACCTCCGCGAAGTCTTGGTTGAGCTGTTCGAGGTCAAGCCCGAGCAAGTCGTGCCCGAGGCGAACCTCTACGAGGACCTGGACATCGACAGCATCGATGCCGTCGACTTGATCTTGAAGCTGAAGGAATTGACCGGCCGCAAGATTCAGCCGCAGCAGTTCAAGCACGTGCGCACGATCAATGACGTCATCGAGGCGATTCAGTCCGTCATGGCCGAGAGTCCCGCGGCATAGCTCGCTCATGAATGCGGGACGATACCTCGAGGCGCAGCAACGCACCTCTTTCTCCGAGCTCTTCTTGCCCAAGGAAAAGGCGAGTCTGTTCGAGCTCCGTATCGATTGGCCGTGATCGTCCTACCGCAGATTCGCGCCGTCGAGCGCGCCGAAAGCGGCGTGCGGGTCGCGCTCGAAGTTCCCACCGACTTGGCGTACTTCAACGGACACTTTCCTGGTTGTCCGCTCCTCCCGGGTGTCGTGCAGATCAGTTGGGCCATCCAGCTCGGGCGTGCTCACGTGCCTTTCGATGGACGATTCCGCGCGCTTTCCGCGGTGAAATTCACGCGCGTCATTCTTCCCGGCGCTAGTGTCGCATTGCGGCTCGACTACTCGAGCGATACGCGTACGCTCGATTTTGCGTATGAGATCGACGGCCGCGTCTGTTCCAGCGGCACTGCATCATTCGAACCCGATTGACGATGAGAGCGTGCATCGTCATTCCGCATTACAACCATGGCCGTGCAATCGGCGATGTCGTTGCCTCGCTTCGGCCGTTGGGACTGCCGTGCCTGATCGTCGACGACGGTTCGGACGACGCGTCGCAAGCTGCGCTCGACCGCATTCTCGAAGCCGAAGGAAGCTGGGTCACCGTGCATCGGTTGCCCGTGAACCGCGGCAAGGGCGCCGCAGTGATGGCCGGCTGCGAAGCAGCACTGGCCGCCGGCTTCACGCATGCCGTGCAGATCGATGCGGACGGGCAGCATCGTGTCGAGGACGTGCCGCGGCTGCTCGAAGCGGCGCGGCATCAACCTGATGCGCTCATCAGCGGCCGGGCGGTTTACGACGAGTCGGTGCCGTTGTCGCGTTTGTACGGCCGCTACCTCACTCACGTGTGGGTCTGGATCAACACGTTGTCCATGGAGATCAAGGATTCGATGTGCGGGTTGCGGGTCTATCCGCTTGCAACGACCTGCGCCGTATGGAGCCATGGATACATCGGCCGCCGCATGGACTTCGATACCGAGATCATGGTGCGCTTGAGCTGGCGCGGCGTACCCATCGTGCACATTCCGACGCCCGTCACCTATCCCAAGGACGGCGTCTCGCATTTTCGGCTGCTGAAGGACAATGTATTCATTAGCCTCATGCACGCTCGCTTGTTTCTCGGAATGCTGTTGCGCCTACCGCTGATCCTGGGCCGCAGATTCGCCCGCAAGCTGACGACGAGAGTCGCTGCATGAGCGCGGATCGCTTCCAGGTCGAAGTACCGTTCACCGTGCCCTTTCACGACGTCGACATGATCGGCGTCGTCTGGCACGGCAACTACGCGAAATATTTCGAAGTGGCCCGCTGCGCTCTGCTCGAGCAGCTCGGCTACGGCTACGATGCGATGCGCGAGTCCGGTTTCTTGTGGCCGGTGATCGACTTGCGCATCCGTTACATCAAACCGATACGTTTCGGTCAGCGGGTGATCGTGCGCGCGACGCTGCGCGAGTGGGAGAATCGCCTGCTGATCGGATACCTTCTGACCGATGCGAGCACGGGGCAGCGCCTCACGAAAGGCTCCACGACGCAGGTCGCTGTCGACATGGCGACCGGGGAGATGTGCCTAGTTTCGCCTCCGGTCCTATTCGAACGCTTGGGAGTCGCACGATGAGAACGATTGTCGCCGTCGTGCTTGCATTGCTCGTTTGCGCAGCGCCCGTACGGGCCGCTGATGTCGATGCTTTCCAGCATCCGACGACCGGCAAGGCGCTGCTCGAAACGATTCTGGCGGCACCCGCACGCACGCTCGCCGATGCGCACGTGCTGCGCGGAAGGTTCGTTCACGAGAAGCATCTTGCCGAAATCCCGCAGCCATTGAAGTCGCAAGGAGAGTTCACGTACGTGCGCGGGCTCGGCGTCCATTGGCACACGAAGCAGCCCTTCGATTCGGAGTTCGTGCTCACTCAAGAAGGAATTCTTCAGCGCGATGAGGGGACCGAGACGTTGCGTCTGTCGGCGCAGGAGCAGCCTGCCGTACGCGTCATCGCCGATATCTTCCTTGCGCTGTTCACGCTCGATGTGACGAGCTTGA
>DATCLP010000129.1:0-2404 GCA_036563855.1 Steroidobacteraceae bacterium
GTCCGTCGCCGCTGCATCGACGCAGCTTCGAGCCGGTGCGGCTCGTTGCGCAACGTTTTGCGCTCGCTTCCTGAGCCCGAGCGCGCGATGAGTTTCGTTCACCTGCATCTACACACCGAATACTCGCTCGTCGACAGCGTCGTGCGCATCACGAGCGAAGGGGAGAACATCCCCGGCTTGATGGACACGGTAGCGAAGATGCGCATGCCGGCCGTCGCGCTGACCGATCAGTGCAATCTGTTCGCGATGGTGAAGTTCTATCGCGCTGCGCAGGCCGCCGGCATCAAACCCATCATCGGCGTCGATTTGCTCATTCGCGAGCCCGGTGAGCGCGCGGAGCCGTCGAGGCTCGTGCTGCTGTGTCAGAACGAGACCGGCTACAAGAACCTGACACGTCTCGTCACGCGGTCCTACCTCGAAGGCCAGACCAAGGGCGTCGCAACCGTCGATCGCCAGTGGCTCGATGCGGAAACCCTCTCCGGATTGATCGCATTATCGGGTGCACGCGAAGGCGACGTCGGTCGCGCGATCGTCGCAGGACGTTACGACGAAGCGCGGGCACAGCTCGAACGGTGGCTCGAGTTACTGGGCGACCGCTATTACCTCGAACTGCAGCGCACTGGGCGTCCGGGCGAAGAAGCGTATCTGCGAGGCGCGATCGATCTCGCAATCGATATGGGCGTCCCGGTCGTCGCGACGAACGACGTACGCTTCATTCGGCCCGAGGATTTCGATGCGCACGAAGTTCGCGTGTGCATCCACGACGGCGTCGTGCTCGACGATCCCAAACGGCCGCGGCGCTACAGCGAGCAACAATATCTGCGCTCGCCGCAGGAGATGGCCGAGCTCTTCAAGGATATACCCGAAGCGATCGAGAACTCGGTCGAGATCGCGCGCCGCTGCAGCCTCGAGGTCAAGCTCGGCAAGTCCGTGTTGCCGGCTTATCCGGTCCCGGAAGGCATGACGACCGAGAGCTACCTGCGCCAGGAAGCCCAGCGCGGGCTGGAGCGGCGTCTCGAGCAGCTCATGAAAGGTCCGACGACGCGTCCGATCGAACGCGAAGCCTACGAGAGGCGCTTGGAGACGGAGCTCGGCGTCATTTGCCAAATGGGATTCGCAGGGTACTTCCTGATCGTGGCGGATTTCATTCGCTGGGCACGTGAGAACGGTGTGCCCGTCGGTCCCGGGCGCGGATCGGGAGCAGGATCGCTCGTCGCATACGCCATCGGCATCACGGATCTCGATCCGCTGCAGTACGACCTGCTGTTCGAGCGATTCCTGAATCCCGAGCGCGTATCGATGCCCGACTTCGACGTGGACTTCTGTATGGAAGGTCGCGATCGAGTGATCGATTACGTTGCGCGACGCTACGGACGCGAGCGCGTATCGCAAATCATCACGTACGGCACGATGGCGGCGAAAGCCGTCGTGAGAGACGTCGCGCGCGCCTACGGGATGAGTTACGGCTTTGCCGATTCGATTGCGAAGCTGATTCCCTTCGAGCTCGGCATTACGCTCAAGGACGCGCTCGCGAAGGAAGAGGAGCTTCGCCGGCGCTATGAGACCGAGGAGGAAACGCGCACGGTCATCGACATGGCGATGTCGCTCGAAGGCCTGGTGCGCAACGCCGGCATGCATGCGGGCGGCGTCGTGATCGCACCGTCCGTGCTCACCGACTTTGCTCCGCTGTTCTGCGACGAGAACGGCGGCAGCATCGTCACGCAATTCGACAAAGATGACGTCGAAGCAGCGGGCCTCGTCAAATTCGACTTCCTCGGGCTGCGCACGCTCACGATCATCGATTGGGCGTTGAAAATCATCAATCAGCAACGAACGGCAAAGGGCGAGCCGCCGCTCGATATCGGCGCCATCCCTCTCGACGATCCTGAGACGTATGAGTTGCTCAAGCGCTGCGAAACGACGGCCGTCTTCCAGCTCGAATCGCGCGGCATGAAGGATCTCATCCGACGCCTCCAGCCGGATTGTTTCGAGGACATCGTCGCGCTCGTCGCGTTGTTCAGACCGGGACCGCTGCAATCGGGCATGGTCGACGACTTCATTGCGCGCAAGCACGGCAAGACCACGGGCCCGATCGATTATCTGCACCCGGATCTGAAGCCCGTGCTGCAGCCGACGTACGGCGTCATCCTGTATCAAGAGCAGGTGATGCAAATCGCGCAAGTGCTCGCCGGTTACTCGCTCGGCGGCGCCGATCTCTTGCGCCGTGCGATGGGCAAGAAAAAGCCTGAGGAAATGGCGAAGCAGCGCTCGATCTTCGTCGAGGGCGCCAAGAAGCGCGGCGTCGAAGAGGCAACTGCAGCGCACATCTTCGACTTGATGGAGAAGTTCGCCGGCTATGGGTTCAACAAGTCGCATTCGGCCGCATACGCGCTGCTGTCGTATC
>DATCLP010000130.1:0-5005 GCA_036563855.1 Steroidobacteraceae bacterium
ACCTTCGCCGCCTCGGCAACCCGAATGCTCGATGCCTTGCGCGTGCCGGCCTTGATGATCTTCGAGTAGATCTGATCCACGAACGTCGCAACTTCGGGCGTCGATCCCGAAGTGATCTTCTTGATCGTCGTGAGGCGATGCTCCTTATCGCCCGGATTGATTCGTTCCGGGCTATAGCCGGCAAAGAAATCTCGATTGAATTTCAGGCCAGAGACGCGCTCGAGGATCGGCACGGCGACCTCCTCGGTGCATCCTGGATACACGGTCGATTCGTAAACGACCACGTCGCCCTTCTTGAGTACCTTTCCGACGAGCTCGCTCGCACTTTCGATCGGGCGCAAATCGGGGCGCTTGTAGTTGTCGATCGGCGTCGGGACGGTCACGATGAAAACCTGGCATGTGGTCAGATCCGAAACCTCGGTCGTGAAACGCAGGCGCGTCGCCGCCCTGAGCTCCTCAGGCGCGACTTCGAGCGTGCTGTCGCGCCCCTCCTCGAGCTCGGCGATACGTTTCGGCTTGATATCGAAGCCGACGGTTTCGAAGTGCTTGCCGAACTCCACCGCAAGGGGCAGGCCGACATAACCCAGACCGATCACACCCAGCTTGCAGTTCTCGGGATTGAAGGCGCTCATGCAGGACGACACTCGCGATCATTGAGTCCGAGTGTCAAGAATGCCACAGCCCGTTCGCCAAAATCGCGACTTACATCACCTAGTGCGTGGGTACGAACGGGCGATTGCGTGGCGGCGGCGGCTATATTCATAGCCGGGCTGAGGTCTGAAGGCTGAACGTAGAGATGCCGTGTTCGGCGACGACCTCAAGCAGTTGCCTCGAACGCTTGCTCCTTGAGCCGTTCCGTTCCCTCGGCCTCCAAACGGGCCTCTTGGATCGTCCGCCAGATCGTTTTTCCGCCGCTGACCTTGTCGAGGATTTCGAGCACTCGCTCGTGCGCAGCAACCTCTTCCGCGCTCGCGCGCACGACTCGCAGCGTCCCCGGCGGAATCGGCATCAGCACGGGCTCGCTGGAAACGCCCAGTTCGGCCTCGTATTCCTCGCCGAGGATGAGGGTGGCTTGCCCGCCCGTCATCGCGAGGTAGACATCCGTGAGGATTTGCGCGTCCAAGAGCGCGCCGTGCAACTCGCGGCGTGAGTTGTCGATACCGTAGCGCTTGCAGAGCGCATCCAAGCTGTTGCGTTGCCCCGGATGCATGCGCCGCGCGAGTGGGAGCGTATCGAGAATCGTGCAGAGCTGCGCGACTTGCCGCGGCGGACCCGGCAGACGCTTCAGTTCCGCATCGAGAAAGGCGATATCGAATGCTGCGTTGTGAATGATGAGCTCGGCGCCACCGATGAACTCGAGAAGCTCGTCGACGATGTCGGCAAAGCTCGGCTGCTGCGCCAAGAATTCGTTGGTAATACCGTGGACCTGCAATGCGCCCCAATCCACTTCTCGATCGGGCCGCAAATAGCGGTGGAAGACGCGCCCCGTCTTGCGACGGTTCACCAACTCGACGCACCCGATTTCGATGATGCGATGTCCCGCTTCGGGTTCGAGGCCGGTTGTTTCGGTATCGAGGACGACTTGACGCATGACGCTCAACAGCCGCGACCGCGAACCGAGACGCGCCGGTTGTCGTCGGCACGTTCGACATCATGCTGCTCGGTGCGACTATCGATGCATGACTTCGACATCACAGCCCCCCATCTTCTCAAGCGGACTCACGCCAACACCGCGTCCCGCAAGGCATTCACTATCGTACGTTGTTGCTCTTCGGTCAGATACGGGTGCATTGGCAAACTGATCACGCGGGCTGCCGCTGCTTCCGCTACCGGGAAGCTTCCCGGACCCTGCTTCAAGTTTGCGAAGACCGGCTGCAAGTGCAACGGCACGGGATAGTGCACGGCCGTTGGAATGCCGCTCGCCTTCATGCGCTCTTCGACTCGAGCACGGTTCGGGACTTCGACCGTGTATTGCGCATACACGCTCGTGCAGCCTGGCGCGATGAAAGGTCCCGAAACGCGCTGTTCCGGCGGCGCTGAAGCGAATGCTTCGTCGATGAGCTCGCTGTAGCGCTTGCCGATGCGTTCGCGGGCTGCAACTTCGTCATCGAAGATCTCGAGCTTCGCCAGCAACACCGCTGCCTGGAGGGTATCCAAACGTCCGTTGATTCCGAGACGCGGGTGATGATACCGACGGTCCTGGCCGTGAACGCGGATCTCTCGAAACAGCTTGGCGAGCCCGTCGTCGTTGGTGAACAGCGCCCCGCCGTCGCCGTAACAGCCGAGCGGCTTGGAAGGAAAGAACGAGGTGGACCCGATCTCGGAGAGCCCGCACGACCGCCTACCGTGATACTTCGCCCCGAAGCTCTGCGCGCCATCTTCGATGACCGGGAGACCGTGCTTCTTTGCGATGGCGTTGATCGCGTCGAAATCGGCGCATTGGCCATAGAGCGAAACAGGCATGATTGCCTTCGTCCGCGGCGTGATCGCACGCTCGATCAACGCGGGGTCGATGTTGTAGGTCTTGGGGTCTATATCGACGAAAACCGGCGTTGCGCCCGCCAGCGCTATCATCTCGCCGGTGGCAATGAAAGTGAATGGCGATGTAATCACCTCATCACCCGGCCCGATATCCAGCGCCATCAGCGCAATCAGGAGCGTATCGGTCCCGCTGGACGCCGCCACGCAATGCTTGACGCCGACGTAATCGGCCAAGCGCCGCTCTAGCTCATCGATCTCCTTCCCGAGAACGTACTGACCATGTTCGAGCACTGTCTGAATGCGCGCGTTCATGGACTCGCGCAAACGTCGGTACTGAGTCTTGAGATCGATGAAATCCATGTGCGAGCGAGCCGATATTCAATAGCCGATAGTGTAGAGAGCTTGGCCGCGGGCGCCTAGCGGGGGAGGATCATGATTCACCAGCGGTGATTCGTCGGACGCGATTTGTGATTCTGCGGTAGGCACGCAGAACGAAGGGGTTGCGACGGATTGCTAGAACACTTCGTATCGCAACTGTTCAAAGGGCTGCACCCTTTTCCAGAATCTCATCAATCGCCTCATTCGCAAGGCGATCAGCGCGTTCGTTGTCTGCGTGCCCAGCGTGTCCCTTCACCCAGTGCCACTCGATCGTGTGACGTTCGATTTCACGCTCGAGCGCCTGCCAAAGATCGATGTTCTTCACCGGCTTCTTGTCCGCCGTGCGCCAGTTGCGCGCCTTCCATTGCGGCAGCCATTCCGTGATGCCTTTGCGCACGTATTCCGAGTCGGTGTACAGATGAACGCGACATGGGCGCTTCAGTGCAGCCAACGCCCGGATGGCCGCCGTGAGCTCCATGCGGTTGTTCGTCGTATTGAGCTCGCCGCCTCGCAATTCCTTTTCATGCGGACCAGCACGCAACACGACGCCCCACCCTCCCGGCCCTGGATTTCCGCGGCAGGCGCCATCGGTGTAGATGGTAACGGCAGGTATTTTGTCGGCAGGCACTGGGCACTGGGCTCTGGTTGGAAATGTCTGCATCGTGCACGGGTGAAGCCGCGCACGCAATTACAGTTGACGATTGATATTGGCAGTTCGAAGCGAAGAAGCGCACGTGCTTCGCGCAGTTGCTGACCAGCGCCTAGCTCCCAGAGCCCAGCGCCCTTTATGAACCGTTCCTCGTCGTGGGCTCGATGAGCCCGCCAACCACTTTCGGTCGCGGACGCCAGCGCGGACGAACTGGCGTGAGCGTGTAGACCCGCTTGCGCGCCTTGATGAGATAGCCCCCGGCGAAGAGCGGCCACAGAGTTTCTCCTGCACGCTCCATGAGCGTTGTTGACGTCGGTTGCGGTGTGCCCAACGGCAGCGTGAACAGATAACGGCGAGAATCGACGATCTCGAAGCCGAGCAGCTTCAGCCAATCGCACAACCGTCGTTCGCCGATCATGCGGTCGAGACCCGGGGGGAAGCCGTTCCGAGCAAAGAGGTGGCGCACGCCCCAACTCGAGAACGGACGAAACCCGAGCACGATCAAGTGGCCTTCGCCCGCGAGCACGCGACCGACCTCACGCAAAATTTCGTGAGGATCCGGTTCGTACTCGAGCGTGTGAGGCAGCAAGACAGCGTCGGCAGCATCGGAGGCAATCGCAAGCGCATCCGTCCGCGATCGAATCACACCTTCGGTTCCGCCTTTTCGATCGCCATGCCATGCCAGCACGGTCTTGCGCTGCGTCCGCGCATCGCAAATCAGGCCATCGTCGTCGCCCCACAAGCCGATTTGAATGAGCTGCCAACCGAACACTTGTGCGAGCGCCTCGCTGACGAGCTTCCGCTCCAACGCATACAAGCGCGCGCCGAGTGGAGACCGCAGCCATGCATGGACTTGGTTCGCCTGGGATTGCAGCATGAGGGGAAGGATAGCGCGCTGGGCCTAGGACGTAATTCGTGGTTCTGGGCAAAGGCCAGAGGCGACAGCAGACCGTGACTCGCGACTCGTGACTGGTGACTCGTGAAAAGGCGTGCAGCGCGCGTCTTCTCCTACAGCCTACAGCCTAGAGCCTACAGCCTGAAAAAGCGCGGCGCGCTTTTTTACGCTTGCCGCTGCGGAAGGCGGCATGTTTAATACGGCCAACATTCGACCGATCCCCTGGATTTCAGACAAATGCTCGAGGTCACGCCGGTACGGGCGTTTGCCGATAACTACATTTGGCTGATTCATTCGCCGCGCGACCGAAGGAAGGTCGTCGCCGTCGATCCAGGGGATGCTGCGCCGGTCGCCGACGCTCTAAAAAACCGAGGCCTCGAACTGCAGGCGATCCTGCTCACTCACCATCATCCAGACCATGTCGGCGGTGTCGCTCAGCTACTACAGAAGCATGCAGTTCCGACATTTGGGCCGGCCAACGAAGCTATCCCCGGCCGACCAACTCTGTTGCGTGAGGGAGACGTCGTGGATCTCCCCCATCTCGACCTGCGTTTCCAGGTCCTGGACGTCCCGGGTCATACAGCCGGCCACATTGCCTATGT
>DATCLP010000131.1:0-6934 GCA_036563855.1 Steroidobacteraceae bacterium
CTCCGTCCTTTGCATGCAGACCTACGCCGCCGACGCGTGCTCGTGACACTCCGTTGAGATGTCACGCCCGCTATGGCAGCGGCGTACTAGTCGTTAGAAACTGCGGCTGAGCAGATCGGATGACTGAGGCAATTCCTTCTACGAGTGTGTCGGCGTTCGTCGGCGCGCGGCCCGGCCGCTCTCGGGCAGCACGCGTTACGACTTTCGTATCGGCATGCGAGCCGCGACCATTTCGCGCGATGCATGCCGAACTCGACGAGCTGAGCGCGCTGATGGACAGCTACGCAAGCGGCAACGATGTCGCTTTCGAGGCGCTGTACGCTCTGCTCGCGCCGCGTTTGTATCGATTCTGTCTGCGGCTTACGGCGAAGCGAGCCGACGCCGACGATTGCTTTCAGGAAACGATGCTGAAACTGCATCGAGCACGCGCCACGTACGTGCGCGGCGCCAACGCTCTCTATTGGGCGTTCGCCATCGCGCGTTCGACGTATCTCACCCGGATTCGCTATTGGCGCCGTCGACCCGAAACCATCGGCGTTACCGAGGATGTCGCCGTCGATGAGGCGTTACACACGTGCGCGGAAACGACTCCCGAGACGCAGGCGATGGCCTTGGAAGTTCTCGAAGCTGCGGCGTTCGAGCTGAGCTGCATGTCGGAGAAGAATCGCATCGCGTACATCCTCACCAAACAGGAAGGTGTCAGCGCTCACGACGCCGCGGCAATTCTCGGCACCACTGCAGAAGTCGTTCGCCAGCGCGCTCATCGCGCCTATGCGCAGCTACGTGCGGCGATCGACAGGACGGCATGACACTATGAGCTCTCACTTCGACAAAGGCATCGACCCGCCAGTCGCACTGACTCGGCGCATTCATGCAGAAGTTCTTGCCCAACGAGCACCGATGCTGCGAACGCATTTGCGGAACGCTATCGCGCTCGCGATTGCCGGTTGCGGCACCGCGAGCGTCGTCGCATCGGCGTCCAAATTGGTATACGGAGAGCTGGCATTGGGATTGCGCTCTGCTTTGAGCTCGCCTTCTCTGCTCGCCCTCGTTGGCGTCGCGCTCCTGACTCTGCTGTTCGTATCTACGCTTACCGCGTTACGGCGCGGACGCTTGGGGCTTGGCGCGAGCGCTGTCGTATTGCTCGCGACTGCGTTGGCGTCCGTTCCGCTCTACGCGCTCCTCGCGTTGGCGTTTCCCGTTCACGAGGACATTACGACCGTCGGTTCAGTCGCCATTTCGCCTTTGGGCGCACGATGCTTCGTCATCGCTTCGCTCGTCGGCGCGGTCGTTCTTGGCAGCTTTGCTTGGGCAATGCGCGCAGCAGTTCCCGTCGGCACGCATATCCGCAGCCTGGCGATCGGGAGCGCTGCCGGCATCTGGGCAGGGCTCGCCGTATTCGTATTCTGTCCTTCCGGAGACTCGCTGCACGTGTCGTTCGGACATGTTCTTCCGGTCGCTGCGATCGCTCTGATCGGAGCGCTCGCATTGCCCGCCATTCTGAGACCGTAGCTCCATCGAGCGCGCTGGGTTCGATCTATTGTTCAAGAAGTAAGCTCGCTGTGCGTGCACGGTACGTCCCACAAATGCCAGCAAGCCACGAACGCCGCGCGAAGGCGGCGTTCGCGTTCGAACTTCCGGTCTACTGCATTTGTGCCGCAGCGCTTGCGTGCGTGTGACGAGCAGCAAGATCGAGGAATGCTGCCATGCTCGGCTTTTCGGGGATCGACGCCCGGCGCGCAGCTCCGTACCTGTGCACAGTCTCCGCCACTCGACGCGGCGTTCCGAGATCGCTCCAGCCGCAGGGAGGTACGGTCAGGACTTTGAGCGCCCCCGGCGAGCGCTGCAGGACCTCGCGCGAAAAATCCACTTGAGGCAACTGCTCGTAAAGTTTCGCAATCTCCTGATTCTGCGCTTGCGCATCGTTCTGCTTCGAGACGATGTGTTTCATTTCGCGAACGAGATCGACGCATCGCTCTTCGAACACACGCAGCAGCGTCTGTGCGTTCACCGCGAAGATGAACGAGTTCCAAACGCCGCCGGTCTCGATCAGCTCGCGCGCCGTATTCGCCGAGGGCTTCTCGACGAATGCTCGAACCGCACGGATCCCGTCCTCATCCACGCCTTCCCCGACGATGTAGCCGAGCTCCGGATCGGGTTCTTCCGGCGTGATTCCCAAGAGAATCAGATGCTCGCTATCGCGCTCGAGCGCCGACATTGCCTGCTGCAGACTCGTCGCGAGCACCTCTTCGTTCCGAACGTAGTGGTCGGACGGCAACACGAGAAGGTTCGCCTCCGGATCGCGATGCACGATACGCAGTAGCGGCAGCAAAATGCCGTTGGCCGTGCCCCGGTTGTGCGGTTGCCGGATCAGGTTCTCCGCGGGAATGTCGAGCGGCAGTGCCTGCCACCAACGACGATGCTGCTCGGCGACGATCGCACACGTCCGCTCGGGCGACGCGACGGCCCGAGCACGCCGCAACGCATCGTCGAGCAGCGATGGGCTCGTGCCGAGAGAGCAAAACTGCTTGGGAATCGCAACGCCAGAGGCGGTCATCGTCAACGATTGAAGCCGACTGCCTTCTCCCGCCGCGAGCACCAGGGCCCAGTTGTGTCCGGCATCCCAATGTGTGTCCCATCGGCCCTGCACCCGCGTCATTAGCTCTATCCTCGAAGCTCGATTGGTGTTGTGAAGTCGTCGATCGTTGCGGGGAGAAGCCTGCCATTCACGTGCACGATCCGCAGCCGTGAGAAGGTCCTAGTGGTTTACGTAATTGAACTGAGCGCGAGGAGCGCCGCGAGCTCGCTGAAGAGGACGCCAGACTCGTTCTAGTTGCAGCCGATGCGCAGCGAAACGCCGAATCCACCACCTTTGCCTGCCGCCTAGCGGCAAATGATTCCGCGTGTCGCTACCTATTGCTCGTCGTCGGCGCCCAAGACCGTGAAGCCGGCCTTCATGAAGATGTCGCGCGCTTCAGGTCCGGAGAGGAATTCGAGGAACGATCGCGCTGCAGGGCGCGCTTCGGCGACCATCGCTATCGGGTACCGAATCGGCTGGTGCGAGCTTTCCGGAAAGCGATCGACGATACGCACACGCGGTTCCGCGATCACGTCGGTTTCGTACACGATGCCGAGCGGCGCTTCGCCGCGAGCTACATATAAAAGAGCCACGCGCACGTTGTCGGCGCGGACCAATCGTCGCTCCACAGCAGACCACAGTCCCAACGAAGTGAGGGCGGCCTTCGCATATCTCCCAGCCGGAACCGAATCGGGATCGCCGACTGCGATGCGACCGCTCCGTCCCAGTGCATCGAGCAGCGGCGCATCCGGTGCTAGCTTCAACTGCGCCTTGCTCTCGTGAGGCGCTACGAGCACGAGCCGGTTTCCGAGCAGGTCCTTGCGAGTGGACTCGTCGATGAGTCGTTTCCGATCGAGATAGTCCATCCACTCTTGATCGGCCGAGAGAAATACATCCACTTGCGCGCCGGACTCGATCTGCTTGGCTAACGCCGAGCTGGCTGCAAACGACAGTTTCACGGGCACACCGGAAGCCTTCGTGTAAGCATCGCCCACCTCCTGGAGCGAGTCCGTCAACGATGCCGCCGCAAAGACCATGAGAGGCTCTTCGGTTCGATCCGCCGCGTGGCCGATCGGCCCCGCGCACAGCGCTGCGAGCGCGATTACGATTCGAATGGGATGCTTCATGGCGTGCTCCTGCGATCGCCAGGATATAAGAAGCCGCGACCTCTCGCTATGTCTACCCGGATACAACGCGGCTGGATATCAAGTCTCGTTGCAAGCGTATCGAACCACGCGGCTCGTCCGGCGCCAGTAGCCTCAGCCTTTTTCGCAATGACGAGATGACTCGCTGGATCCATTCGTGGATGATCCAGACCGAAGCAACGCAATCCGAGGGAACGAAGTGATCATCGTACTCAACGGCCCGCTCGGGATCGGCAAATCGACGTTAGCCGAAGCGCTGAGCGAGCGCATCGAGATGTGCGTATCGCTCGATGGCGACTACCTCGTCGCAGCGAATCCGCCTGCTGAGAATGAGCTCGAGCATCTGCATTCGACCATTGCGCTAGTCGTCGACCACCACAAGAAGTTCGGTTACCGGAACTTCGTCATCAATCATTTCTGGCGCTCGGCAGAAGATCTCGACGAGCTGCGCAGCAGGTTGCATGCCGACTCGGATTTCCACTGCTTTCGCTTGACGCTTCCGCTCGACGAGATCGTTCGCCGCATCGAGCGTCGCGCGGGTGCGCGCGCACTCGACGAGATCGAATTCGAGAGAGCGACGGTCGTCGAGGAATACGAGATCCTTAATGCCGGCTCAGGGTCCGAGCTGGGCGAACCGTTCGATGTCTCAGCCGCGCCGGATGAGTTGGCGGAGCGGCTACTGAAGCGCCTGTGCGCAGGCGCTACAGCTCGATAATCTCGCGAATCTCGTTCTCAAGAGGCACAACGACGAATCTGTCCGCACACTTGCGAGCTGCGACCGCCTCCTAGCGTCCCACCTCTCAACGCTTGTCCGACGTCCTTTTCGCGAGCGGAGAGTCTCTCCGCATCTATCGACGTTTTCGATGACGTGCGACGAAATTATTCGCTTGTCTCGCACGATAAACATCTTACTCTGGCATCGAGAACCAGTCGTGAGGAGACAGCCATGAAATCGCGTTCCGAATTGCGGCAGCAGAACGCCACTTCCGCGACGATGTCCGCTCGAGCCATTCCCGCCGATCTCTCGCCGAACGTCGGCGGCGATACCGCTGCGAACGACGATGTCGCCAATAGACGCGTGCACATCGTGAATCCACTTTGGATGATCACGGTAGCATTGGCGATCCTATTCGCGCTGTACGCCGTGCTCTTTGTGTTCTCCTGATCGAAACTACCAACCGCAGATCTTGCCGATCCCTGCGGCTCTCGCCAGGAGCCTTTCGGTAGGGGCGTCAACACACGCAGCGTGTGCTGCGTGCCCTCGCATTTGTACGTACGCGATCCGCCACTCCGCCGAGTTCCGGCGCGTTCTTCAGTATCCTTCGTGCTCTTGCTCATCGACGCAGGTCTACGATGGATACCGAGCTCGCGCGTACCTTTCTCGTTGTCGTTGCCGCCGGCAGTTTCGTCGAAGCCGCTCAGCGCCTGCACGTCACGCAATCGACGGTGAGCGCACGCATTCAACGCTTGGAAGAGACCCTCGGTGCGGAGCTGTTCGTGCGCGATAAGGCCGGTACGACGCTCACGGCTGCAGGGCGCGCATTTCACCGGCACGCCATTGCGCTGACGCGCACGGTGGAGCAGGCGCGGCAGGATATCGGAGCGGCAGGCGACTTCCGCGAAACGCTGACCGTCGGGGGACGAATCGGACTGTGGGAGGGCCTGCTCTTGCGTTGGCTTCCGGCGTTCGCAGCGCTTGCCCCCGACGTCGCCGTGCGAGCATTGGTCGGGTTCGAAGAGGACTTGATGCAAGCGCTGATCGAAGGCCGCGCCCACATCGGCGTCATGTACACGCCGCAAGCGCGGCCCGGCCTCAAGATCCAGCAATTGTTCGAAGAGCAGCTCGTGATGTACTCGACACGGCGGGATGCCGCGCGCGAACCCGAGCACGATTACGTATATGTCGATTGGGGCCCGGAGTTTCTCGCTCACCACAATCTCGCATTTCCGAGCTTCTCGAGCGCAGCCCTGACGGTGAACGTCGGCTGGTTGGGGCTCCAACGGATTCTCGCTTACGGAGGCACGGGCTACTTCCCGTCGCGATTGGTCCGCGAGTACGAGCTCGAAGGCAACCTGCACCGAGTCCACGGAACGCCGGACTTTCGGCTGCAAGCGTACGTGTGCTATCCGGCGGATGCGGAATCCAAGACGTTGATATTGGCGCTCGACACGATGCTGCGCGTGGCCGCGGATGCGGACAGCTCGTGATCGAGATTCGAGCTCGTGTCGACTCGTACGCGATCGCGATTCGCACTCCAGTCCTCAAACCCCCGAACCTCAAGCCCTTCAAGGGTAAACGACGGGCTTGAACCCGAGCACGAACTCCGTCGAGCTGTAGTTCGCGATGATTTCGTCGTCCTGCGGACGCTCGAGCTGTTTCGCAACCGGATGGCGTTGCGAAAGATCGACCGGACGGCCTTCCAAATCCATCGTATTGAGCTCCCAGAACCGCACATTCGAGCTGTCGAAGCCCGGCGCTTCTTCGATCGGTCCCCAACCTTCCGGCGGAATGCCCTTCGTCCGGGCATTGATCAACACCATCTCGGCATACGGGAAATTGGCGTTCGGCGAACCGGCCGGACCATTACGCGGCAAGCGTGCAAAGACTTTGCTCGCGATCTGACCGCCCGATCCATCGGCGTTCACGGTCCACGGCAACGGCTCGTCGATTGCAATGAACGTCGAATCGACGAATACGTTGCCGTGACTGCCCTGCGGCGTACGCGTCCACGTGAACGGACCTCGCGAATGAATCTCACAGCGCAGACAGAACAGCGCGGCGTAGCCGAGAATCGTGTCGCCGTCCCCCGTGAGCTTGCTGTCGACCATGTAGATCGTGCCGTACGTTGTCAGCGCATCGCCGGAGCCGTTCAGTGTCATTCGATCGATGACGATCCGCTGACCTCGGACGAGCAAGGCCTCCGCCTGGCCGATGAAGTAGTTGTTGATCGTGAACGTGCTCAACTGAATATCGGAGCCGTTATAGATCGAGAACGCCGGTCGCCGAGACGGACCGCCTCGTGGCGGATTGAAGGCACTGTTGTTGGGGTAGCCGACTTGAACGCCGTCGCGATCCTCGCCGCGGATCGTGATGTTGGATTTGCCGTTCAGGAACACGATCTCTTCGTAGTGACCCTTCTTGATGAAGATCGTCAGGCGCTTCTGCGGATTTGCCGGAGCGAAATCGATCGCACCTTGCACGGTGTTGAAG
>DATCLP010000132.1:0-1803 GCA_036563855.1 Steroidobacteraceae bacterium
GTCGTGCGTCGCCTGCCGGCGGAATATCGCGCCCACAAGAATCTGTACCGGACGATGCTGCGGCGTCATTTGCCCGAAGCGGCAAGCGTGCCGAGCGCAAGCGTGAACAGCCTCCCGGACTGGAGCTTCGACTTGCGAACGCACGAGCCGCTGCGTACGTGCTTCCTCGAGCTATTGCACGATCCGCTGATTCGAAATGGCGCGCTCGGCGAACTCTTCGATACGCAGGCTTTTGCCGCCGTCCGCGATGCCTTCTTTGCGCAGATTCCTACGCCGGTGTCCCGCAAGCCTCGCTTGGCTTCCATCATCAAGGGGCGTCTCAATGACATGCTTTGGGCGAGTCCTCTCCATGAGCATGTCGATCGATGGCGGCATCGATTGCGCACCGATGCGCAAATGCAGCGGACGACGGTTTTGCCCGTAGACCTTTTGCGCCGGGTGGCCATCCTAGTTCTGCTCGAGCGGCAGTTACCTAGATTCAAATCGTCCGCCGTCGGTGCACCGTCCGACGCGCGGCATGCCGTCGGCGTCCGCTGATGCCCCGCCTCGAAGTACGAAAGCGAGGAGTCCTCTGATGATCGAGCCCGAAACGCGTCCCATGCAGCGCGAAAGCGAAACGATTGCGCGCGCGGCAGGTTCGCGGGATGGGACCGTCTGCGTGCAGCGACGCGGATTGGATGCCTTGTTCTTGCTCAACACGCTCGGCATCGGCGGTTCCGAGCGCAAGATCGTGCGGCTCGCAAATCGGCTGACGAAGCGTCACATGCGCATTGGCTTGGCTTGGTTGAACGGACCGGAAAGTCTCGCACCGATGCTGCACGGCGACGTTGCGCGCTGGAACCTCGAGCGCCGCGGCAAGTTTTCATGGAGCGCTCTGGCCAAGTTGAAATCCATTGTGAACGAACATCGACCGCGCGTGCTGTTGTGCGTGAACTTATATCCGACTTTGTATGCCGCGGGCGTCGCGCTCGGGATGGGCGCAGATAGACCCAAGCTGGTCGGGCTCGTGAACACGACGGACTTCGGCCCTGGCGAACGGTGGCGTCAGCGGTTCTTCGGACAGATCTTGAATCGATTCGATTGGACGATCTTCGGGTGCGAGCGGCAGCTCGGTCCGTGGATAGGACGCGATTGTGAGCGGCGCGAACGGGCGGAGGTGATCTACAACGGCATCGACCTCGACGAGTTCGATGTGCCGACGCCCGATGCCCGCCGCGAATTGCGGCGCCGGTATGGTTACTCGGAACGGGCTTTCATCGTGGGTTGCGTGGGCAACCTGAATCCTTCGAAGAACCAGCGCGCGTTGATCGACTCGATCGCCCGGCTCCGATCCGATGGGATCGACGCGCGGCTGATCCTCGTCGGCGACGGTCCGCTTCGGGCACGGCTCGAAGCGCAAGCCTCCGCGTTGGGCATCGGCGCTGCCGTCACGTTTACAGGCCTGCTCGACGACGTTCGCCCGGTCCTGTCGTGTCTCGACGTATTTGCATTGCCGTCGCTGTACATCGAGACGTTCTCGAATGCGGCGCTCGAAGCCATGTCGATGGGCGTGCCCGTGGTGCTCTCACGGATCGGTGGGGCGGATGAAATGATCCGCGATGGCATCGAGGGCTTGCTCATCGAGCCGAGCGCGCTCGACGCGCTCCTGCCCGAGAAACTTCGCGAGCTTGCGACGGATCCGATGCGTCGGCGAGTGATGGGCGAGTGCGCTCGTCAGCGCGTCGAATGCGATTTCTCCTTGGAACGAATGGTCGACCGCTATGCAAGCACTATCGAACGTCTTGCCGCTTGATCGTTCTTGCG
>DATCLP010000133.1:0-2210 GCA_036563855.1 Steroidobacteraceae bacterium
TCATAGCGCTAGGTCCGATCGAGCCTCACTTCTATGCCCTGCTACTGGAAAAGCTGGGCATCGACGATCCCATCTTCCAACAGCAACGAGACCGTGAGCGCTGGCCGGAGCTGCGCGAGCGGCTCGCTCAAATATTTGCGCAACGCACGCAAGCCGAATGGTGCGCATTGCTCGAGGGTACCGATGCGTGCTTCGCTCCCGTGCTCAGCTTGACCGACGCACCCAATCATCATCACAACCGTGCCCGCGGCACGTTTGTCGAGATCGCTGGAGTCGTGCAACCGGCGCCTGCGCCTCGTTTTTCCGAGACGCCCGGTCGTATTCAATCGCCTCCGCCGCCGGTCGGCGCGCACAACCGTGAAGCGTTGGCCGATTGGGGATTCTCCAGTGCTGAGCTCGACGCCTTGGAAGCTGACGGCATCATTTGAACGACACCGAGGAAACGCCATGAGCGCTCATGATCAGACTCGCCGACAAACGATTGGCCGCCTGCTCGGCGTGCCGTTGGTCGCAACGCAAGTTGGGTTGATCTCCGGCAGCGCCGCCGCCGCGCAGACTGACGACATCGCAAATCTCGTCGCCAAGCTCCAAGAGCTGGAGGCGCGGCAACAGATCACCGATGTGCTTTATCGCTACGCGCGCGGCTGGGACCGTTTGGACGAAGAGGCGCTGCGCTCCTGCTTTTTTCCCGATGCAGAGCACCAACACGGCGGATTCAAGGGCAAGTCCCAGGATTTCATCACGCGGGCGCTGCCGATGGTCGCGAAGACCCGCAGCACCAGCCACATGATCTCCAATGTGACCATCGAGATCCGGGGTAACGCCGCCGTCAGCGAATGCTATTTCCTTGCCCATCACCGCCGCGCTACAACCGATGGCAAGGATGAAGAGGATTACTTCCTCGGCGGACGCTACGTTGATCGTTTCGAGAGACGCGACGGCGAATGGAAGATTGCGCGACGTATCGGCCTCAACTCGCTCGAACGAGTCGTTCCGCGGGCCGATCGCAGCTTCGAGACTGCGGCGCCCGATACCTTCGGCAAGCGCAAACCCGAGGATCCGTGGTACCTGCTGTTGGAGGAGCTCCGCAAGGGCGGTTAAAGAGCCTTTTCGAAGCGCGAAGCGCATACACGCGAATCGTTCGCCTCGCACTGGAAGAATGGGACGTTCCATACTGGCTCGAGGAGATCGATATCTTCGGGCCAGAGGAGTGCCCGCTGCTCACCTCGAGCATCTATCTGCCTACAGTGCTTTGTAGTCGGCCGACTGTTCTCTTAGATTTCGCAGGAACTCTTCGAGCTCGCGTAACCGCGGCTTCGCGCGCTCCTTACCCGTCTTAGACACGAGGCGCGGCGGAACGGTCTTCAACATGTTCTCCAATCGTTGTGCAATCGCAGGTCCGTCGGGCGTGCCGCCGTTCGGGTCGACGAGTGCGAATACGCGGGCGATGCCTATCGCTCCGAGCCAATCGAGCGCGTCGGCATCGTGAAGGTAAATGGCTTCGGGCCCGACTGGGTCACGTCCGAACATATGCGTGCGGATCGCACTGCGCACCGCATCGATCTTCTCCATCGGGAAGCCGGTTCCTTCGAGCATCGATTCGACGATGTCGGCCGCTTGGTCCTGATGGTCGACGCCCGACTTCGCGAACGGCGCAAACGCGGCGACGTCGTGCAAATAGGCAGCTGCATAAAGAACATCGTCATCGATCTCCACTCCATCCGCAGCGGCCAACTCCTTCGCGAGCTCGTAGTTTCTCAACGAGTGCGATGCACCCCAGGCGGGATGCTTCAAGTTCGCTTCTGCAAAGCGCCGCACCGCCGTCCGCCAGTCTCCCGAGCGCTCGATGCTCGGTGAACTCGCCGTCTGGTCGGCTGCCGATGCGCATAGAACGAAGCCACTCACTGCGGCAGCAAGAAGCATGGCTCGGGACAGACCGTTGAATCCGGCGATCGACATGTATTAACCCCCGCAGAAACGAACGCTCATTGCCTTGCAAACCCGAATCTAGTCCGACTTGCGCGATTTGGACACCCATCAATCGCATCTGAATTGGACACCCACCAATCGATCCAAGAATCGGACTCAAGAACCGATATCCATCGCATTGATTTTTCGCGGACGACCGCTCACGACGTGACGAGTCCAGAGAATCCAGATCGAGTGGGTGTCCAAGACAGCGAGGGGGCAGTTCTGTCGCTGAGGAACGG
>DATCLP010000134.1:0-7254 GCA_036563855.1 Steroidobacteraceae bacterium
CGAACACGCTGACGACCACGCGTTGCGCTCGCTTCCGAGCCTCGCTGATGAGATTGCCGTGACCGGCGTGCAAGTTGCCCATCGTCGGTACGAACGCAATGCGCTCGCCGGCGCGACGCCACTGCTCGATGTGCTGTCGCAGTTCCGAAGGTCGAGCGACGATGAGCATGGGCGACGGCGTCCTTCAGAAACAGTGCTCGGGCGCCGGATACGTGCGCGACTTCACGGCTTGCACGTATGCCTTGACGCCGTCGAGCGGCGACTGCTGTCCCTCCATGAAATTCTTCACGAACCGCGGTTTGCGCCCTGGCGTGATTTCCAAGATGTCGTAGAGCACGAGAATTTGACCGTCGGTATCGGGTCCGGCGCCGATCCCGATCACGGGAACGTGCAGCTCTTTGGTGATCTCTGCACCGAGCGAAGCCGGGATGCATTCGAGCAACACCAGATCCGCACCAGCCTCTTCGAGCGCTTTCGCATCGCGCAGCATCTGCTCGGCGGCAGCTTCCTCGCGACCCTGCACTCTGAATCCGCCCGCCTTGTGCACGGATTGCGGCTTCAAGCCGAGGTGCGCGCAAACTGCAATGTCGTGTTCGGCGAGAAATCTGACGATCTCGACCTGCCCGGCGCCGCCCTCGAGCTTGACCATCTTTGCGCCGCCTTCTTGCATGAGACGCACGGCATTCTCGAGTGCCTGCTCCTTCGTGGCGTACGTCATGAACGGCATATCGGCCATGAGGAACGGCCGATACAACCCTTTGGCGACGGCTTTGCAGTGGTAGATCACGTCTTGAAGTGTGACCGGCACGGTCGTGTCGTGACCTTGAATGACCATCCCTAGAGAGTCGCCGACGAGCACGACGTCCACACCGGCATCGTCGACGAGGGTTGCAAAGCTTGCGTCATAGGCCGTGATGCAGGCGATCTTCTCGCCTTCGGCCTTCATGCGATCGAGCGTCGAGATATTGACCGGAGGCCGTGGGGCGTATCGCTCTTGCAAGTGCTTGTACATGAGTCACTCACCGTCATTTCGAACAATTCCGCCGGCGCCTGCAATGAACTGTGCGTCTCGTGCGCTTGCAAGTCGCAATGGCAGCGATCCCCCTTCGAAACGGGCGCCAAGAATGAACGAGGCATCACTAAACATCAACTTCCGAAAGAGAGGTTCGCCGAGCGAGACGGGGCGTAAGAGGCGACCCCATCGAACGCAGGATCTGCAAGTCGGGTCAGGTCGTCGGGGCGGTCTTCAGCGGATTCAAATAGTGCCGGCCGTGGCGAACTCGCTTGATCTGCTCGAAGAGCTGATCGTAGTCCTGGTCGTTGTTGACGAAATCCGCCTCGGCGGCATTCACGATGAGCAGCGGCGAGGCGACATATTCATGGAAGAAGCGTGCATACGCTTCCTGGAGTCGTTCGAGGTATTCGCGATCGATGTGCTGTTCGTAGCGGATGCCGCGGCGGGCGATGCGTTCGAGCAGCACGTTGCTCGGCGCTTGCAGGTAAATGACCAAGTCGGGCACCGGCATGTCGATGGCCAGGCGATCGTAGATTTGCTGATAGAGCGCGAACTCTTGCTCGTCGAGCGTCAGTCGCGCGAACAAGCGGTCCTTCTCGATCAAGTAGTCGGCGACGCGCACCGTATCGAAGAGATCGTGCTGACGCATGTCCTCGAGCTGCCGCGTACGCTGAAACAGGAAGAAGAGCTGCGTCTGCAATGCGGCGGATCTTGGGTTGCGATAGAAGCGCTCGAGGAACGGATTCTCTTCCGCTTGCTCGAGAATGAGCTCGCTGCCGAAGCTGCGCGCAAGCCGGCGCGCCAAGCTCGTCTTGCCGACACCGATCGGCCCTTCGACGACGATATAGCGATGAGGCGAGCTTGAATGCATTTCAGAATGCGTGTTCTAAATCGTGTCGGGAAGCGCTTCGAGACCTTCGGCCGACGCACGCCCCAGGAGCTCGCGAACACGGCCGTGGCCCGGCACCTCGAGATCGGGCGCCAGATCGAACAGAGGATACAGGACGAAGTTGCGCAGCGGGACGCCCGGATGCGGAACTGTGAGCTCGTCCGTTTCGATCCGCTGCGAGCCGAAAACGCAGAGGTCGAAATCAATGATGCGCGGGCCCCAGCGTACCGCCGGCGTCACGCGGCCCAACTTGACTTCCAGGGCTTTGAGCTCGCGCAGCAAGTCCAGCGCGGAGAGCTCAGTCAGCAATCCGGCAGCAGCATTGACGAACGCCGGCTGATCCTGCGGGCCGAGCGGCGCCGACCGATAAAGCCGCGAGCGCGCGATGAGTCGTGTGCTCGGCAGCGCATTCAAATGAGAAAAGGCTCGACGCACGGTCGCGATCGGCTCGCCGAGATTGGCGCCGATCGCAACATAGGCGGGCGTCCACAAGGTGCTCATTGCAGGCGCAGAATGAACTCGCCGTCAGACGTGCCGAGCACGGCGACGTCCGCGGCGTCGCCGCGCACCGGAGCGCTTCGGCTGACCGTCGTCCGTCCGCTGCTCCACGCGTGCGATCTTCTCCTCGTCGGGCAGCGTTTGGATTTCCGTCCACCACTGCGCCAGCTCTTGCGGCACTTCGCCGCTCGCTGCGCGCAACAGCAAGAAGTCGTACGCCGCACGAAACCGAGGGTGCGAGAGCAAGCGCAATGCGCGACGTCCTTCGCGTCGCTCGAAACGCGGTTGCAACGTGATGATTTCGCGCATTGGCACTGTGAAGCGTTTCGGAATCGCGACGCGCGACTGCTGTCGAGCAACCACGACGTCGCACGCACCGGCAAGCTCGGAAGCCATCGCACCTTCCCGGTGACTTATGCTTTCGTAGGTCTTGCAAATCGCCGGCCAAAGCAGCACTGCGAACAAGAACGTCGGCGTCACAGGTTTGCCTGCGCGCACTCGCTCGTCCGTACCGGCAAGCCCGAGCTGCAGCAATCGTGCAGCCGGCGTCTCGCCATCGGCGAGCGCTGTTGCGACATCCGGGAAAAGGTGCTCGGTCAACCCGAGCTCCTGCAGCTTCGCGAATGCGCTCTCGGCGAAGCCGGCGAGAAAAAGTTTGTTGACTTCATCGAATAGGCGCGCCGGAGGAATACCGTCGAGCATCCACGCAAGCTTCGGAATGGGCTCGACCGTGTCGGGATGCATCGTGAAACCCAGCTTCGCGGCGAAGCGCACGGCGCGCAGCATGCGAACAGGGTCCTCGCGATAGCGCGTTCGCGGATCTCCGATGAGCCTCAGCACCCGAGCCCGCGCATCTGCAACGCCGCCGACGTAATCCCAGATGGAGAAGTCGCTGATGTTGTAATACAGCGCATTGGCCGTGAAATCACGCCGCCAGACGTCCTCTTCGATCGTGCCGTACAGATTGTCGCGGATGATCCGGCCACGCTCGTCCAACACGCGATGTCCCGCTTCATCGACACTGTTGTCTTCGTCGATGGGCGTATGCGCGGCGCGGAATGTCGCAACTTCGACGATTTCGTTCCCGAAACGTACATGAGCCAAGTGGAAACGGCGCCCGATCAGACGGCAATTGCGGAAGAGCTGCTTGACCTGGTCGGGGTGCGCATTCGTCGCGACGTCGAAATCCTTCGGCTTGATCCCGAGCAGTAAATCGCGGACGGCACCGCCGACGAGAAACGCCTGATAGCCGGCTTCTTTCAGGCGATAGAGCACTTTCAGCGCATTCGCGGAGATATTTGCTCGCGAGATAGGGTGGTCTTGCCGACGGATGATGAGCGGTTCGTTACCGCCGGTGTGAGTAGTGGAATTCGTGTCGTTCAATAGCGCACGCCGCTTGAGCCGAGAGACGCGCGCCGTATAATAGCGCACCCGCCCGCCTCATCAGCCGCTCGCGACAACACGAACGCTCCCATCGTCTAGAGGCCTAGGACATTGCCCTCTCAAGGCAGTAACCGGGGTTCGAATCCCCGTGGGAGCGCCACCACCTCGAGCGATTTTTCACTTTGAAGTGCGCACGCGGTTGCCGGCATCGATCCGTGCATAATGTGACGGTGCGACTGGGAGCAATCCATGACGCCAGCCGACCGCCGCATCAGCGAACTCCTCGAGAAATGGCTCACGAGCATCGATCTGCATTTGCGCTACGTGGAGCTCAGCGATGCGGCTTACGCACGCGCTCAGCCTTGGCCCAAGCATGACCGGCCGACGCGCTGGGTGCTCGAAGTCGCCCGACAGAAGCTCCTGGAGCTCAAGCAGCACTGCGAAGCGCGCCAGGCGATGGGCGACAGCAAATTTGCCGAGGCCCTCGAGCTCATGGCATTCCTAGCGAACTTGGTCGGAATTCAAAACATCCAGCGCTTCATCCCTCTCGCGGATCCCGAAAAGGACGGCACGGGCGCTGCGGCGACGGCAACGATGGAAGCGCCCACGATCATCAAACCCGTCGCTCGACCAGCTACGCCGCCAGAAGAACCCACGCGGGAGATGCCGCGGCTCAAGCCGGCAGTTTCGAAAGCTGCGCCAACCAGCTCGACCCCGAAGGCGCCACCACCCGCTTCGGCGACACCGAAACCGTCCGCAACGTCAAAAGCGAACGCTGCGCCTGCGAAACTTCAGCCTGCACGCACCGCCTCAACCGCTTCGCGTGCCGCAAGCCGTTCCGGCACTCCGCGTGCGGATGCGTCGAAGACGCTTTCCGCCGACATGAAGTCGAAAATCATGGCGGACGCCGTCCGGCTGATTAAATGGGGTAAGCCATGGCACGAGCTCGCGGAGCTGATCGGACGCATCGCCGAGCGCCCGCCGGTTCCTGAGATCCGGAAAGTCTTGCGAGCCCACAGAGCGGAAATCGAAGCGAAAGCAAAGGCCGCGCAAAGCCGCTGACACGGCGACAAAAAAAAGGCCGGGGATCTTGCGATGGACCCGGCCAATCAGGGGGATTCGAGCCTTGGTCTCGAAGCGAGACTACGCTTCCAGACGCGCGTGACCTTTGCATTGACACGCCTGGCCGATCAGAGTTCCCTTCCATCCTCGGCCTGCGTTCATTTTGCAGTGCCAAATATACAGAGAATTGTTGTTGTGCACAACGATTTTTTTCGCATGCAAGCTCTTGGGTTTCAAGCGTTTGTTTGTGACTTATGTCGCAAACTTGTAGGAAAGCCAGCATTTGGCGCCGCACACTGCTAAGGCTCGATCCGAAGCCGCGAGCCAGCGAATTAAATTGGCGTCACGCACGCGGCGAAACGCGCGCAACGGCTTGAAAGTAAAGGCTTAGGCATACAAGAATCCCCGCCCTCTCAAAGCCGGACCTCGACGCCTCACCGCGAATAACGCGAACAAGTCGGCGGTTCGAAACGGGTCCCACAGGGGTGCCACAGAAGGGACGCCGTTTAATCGGCACGCTTCAACACGGCGGACAACATGATCGAAATCAGCCATCTCACGAAGAGTTACGGACCGCTCCTGGCGGTCAACGACATTTCGTTCACCGTCAAACCGGGCGAGGTGCTGGGCTTCCTGGGACCGAACGGTGCCGGAAAGTCCACCACGATGAAGATGATCACGGGCTTCCTCACCCCGACCTCCGGGTCGGTCCGGGTGTGCGGCTACGACGTGGAATCGCAGCCGATCCTTGCGAAGGCCTGCATGGGATATCTGCCCGAGGGCGCCCCGAGCTACGGAGAGATGACGGTCAGAGCGTTCCTCAACTTCATTGCCGACATCCGCGGGCTGAAGGGCGATGCACGTAAGCGTCGCTTGGACGACGTGATCGAGCGACTCCAGCTTGCGACCGTGCTCGAGCAGGCCATCGAGACACTTTCCAAGGGTTTCAAACGCCGCGTCGGTCTTGCGCAAGCGCTGCTGCACGATCCGCAGGTCCTCATTCTCGACGAGCCGACCGACGGGCTCGATCCGAACCAGAAACATCAGGTCCGGACTCTCATCAGCGAGATGTCCAAGGACAAGATCATCGTGATTTCCACTCACATCCTCGAAGAGGTCGATGCCGTCTGCAATCGCGCGATCATCATCGCAGGCGGACGGCTCCTCGCGGACGACACACCGCAAAACCTCGCGAGACGCTCCCCGACCGGCCGACTCGACGAGGTGTTCCGCGAAATAACGACCGGCCAGCCGGTTGCTCCGCAGAAGGTCGCTGCCAATGCATAACGTCGTCACGATTTTCCGCCGCGAGTTCGCCAGCTATTTCGCAACGCCGCTCGCGTTCGTCTTCATCGTCATCTTCTTGGTCCTCGCCGGCCTTTTCGCCTTTTACATCGGCGGCTTCTACGAGCGAGGGCAGGCCGATCTCGCGCCGTTTTTCGCCTATCACCCGTGGCTGTATCTGTTCCTGATCCCCGCAATTTCGATGCGCCTGTGGGCTGAGGAACGCAAATCGGGAACGATCGAGCTGCTCATGACGCTGCCCGTCACCCTCTGGCAGGCCGTGCTCGGCAAGTACCTCGCCGCCTGGGCATTCGCCGGCGTCGCGCTGGCGCTCACGTTCCCGATGTGGATCACCGTCAACTACCTCGGCGATCCCGACAACGGCACGATCCTCGCCGCCTACATCGGCAGCTTCCTGACGGCGGGCGGTTTCCTTGCGATCGGCGTTTGCATCTCCGCCGCGACACGCAATCAGGTGATCGCGTTCATCTTCACGGTCGCCATTTGTTTCGCGTTCCTGCTCGCCGGTTTTGCGCTCGTGCTCTCGTTGTTCGAAGGCTGGGCGCCTCAGCCGATCATCGATGCGATCGCCTCGCTCTCGTTCCTCACGCACTTCAACTCGATCTCCAAAGGCGTGATCGATCTGCGAGATCTGCTGTATTTCGCCACGGTGATCGCGGCGTGGCTCGTCGCGAACGCCATCGTGCTCGAACTCAAGAAGGCCGACTGACATGACCCAAGCTTTGAACGCAAAAGGAAAACGAGCCTACGGCGCCGGAGCTTTGGTTGCGCTGGCGATTCTGTTCGTCGGTGTGACGGTAATCGTGAACTTCGTGCTGCGAGGCGCACGGATCGATCTGACCGAGAGCAAGCTCTACTCGATCGCGCCCGGCACCGAACGCATCCTCGAGTCGCTGCAAGAGCCGATCAACTTGTATTTCTTCTTCTCCCAGGAAGCGAGCGCTCATTCGCCGCAGATTCGCGCTTACGCTCAACGCGTACGCGAGTTGCTGGAAGAGATGGCCGAGCGCTCCGACGGAAAGCTGCGTCTGCAAGTGATCGATCCGGAGCCCTTCTCCGAAGACGAGGATCGCGCGGCGGAGTTCGGATTGCAGGCGGTCCC
>DATCLP010000135.1:0-3454 GCA_036563855.1 Steroidobacteraceae bacterium
CCCATGCGTCGGCCGCCGATACATATGTATAGGCACAGGGAGGCGCGGGACCTTCAGCTTCGCCGCGGGAGCTAAAGACGCGACACCGCTCTGACGTTCGGGCTATCGGACGATCAGCGCTATGCCGCAATGGTTTTCGCAGCGATCAACTGCAGGATTTCATTGTACGAATCGACGAACTTCTGAATGCCTTCGTCGAGGAGTTGACGCGTGACTTCCTGCATGTCGATTCCGATCGCCTGCAGGTCTCGCATCACCCGCTTGGCTTCATCGATGCCTTGTTCGAGCGTCTCGGCTGCCTTTCCGTGATCGGCGAAGGCCGCAATCGTCTGGAGCGGCATGGTGTTGATCGTTTGCCGCCCGATCAACGGCTCGACGTACATGAGATCGGAATACGAAGGATTCTTCGTGCTCGTGCTTGCCCACAAGAGCCGTTGCGGGCGGGCACCTGCGGCTTCGACGAAATGCCATCGTCCGGAGGCGATCAATTCCTTGTACTTCTGATATGCCAACTTCGCATTGGCGACCGCCGCCTTGCCGAGCAAGTTCCTGGCTTCCGTTGTGCCGTTCTCGATCTTCTGGCGAAGGAGCTTGTCGACGAGCGTATCGATGCGACTCAGGAAGAAGCTGGCAACCGAAGCGACGTTCGTGAGCGGCAGACGATCGACTTTACGCCGTTCGAGCGCGTTGATATAGGCAAGCGCCACTTCGTGATAACGTTCGACGGAAAACAGGAGCGTGACGTTGACGTTGATTCCTTCGGCAAGGAGCTGCTCGACGACCGAAACGCCCTCGATCGTGCCAGGTACTTTGATCAACAAGTTCGGCCGCGATACTTCCTGCCAATAGCGGCGTGCCTCGACCACCGATCCGTGAATGTTGCGGGCGAGATTCGGCGAAATCTCCAGGCTCACGAATCCATCGCGCCCTTCCGTTCGATCGTACACAGGACGAAGGATGTCGCAGGCGTCTCGCACATCGCTGACGATCAGCGCCTCGTAAATCGTGTGTGCAGGCTGTCCCGACAGCTTCCTCAGCTGATCGCTGTAGTCCGTACCCTTGCTCAACGCGGCGTGAAAGATCGTGGGGTTCGAAGTCACGCCAGTCAGACCTTCTTCGGCGACTCGGCGTTGCAGCTCTCCGCTTCGGATCATTCCGCGACTCAAATCATCGAGCCAGTAACTCTGGCCGAATCGTGATAGATCGAGTAACGGATTCGTCATCATCCTCTCCCGTTACCGATGGGGAACGCCCGATTCGCGCGGGCGTGGCCGCCATCGCACATTAATAAAAAGAGTTCAACCATCACCCTTATCTGACCAGGTCGGAAGTGCTTTGTTGCGACTCTTCCTGGGACGTAACACCCGCAATCTCAAGACTTGGCCTGCTCGCTGCGCGACGCCTCTTCGATTGCATCGACGGCGACCAGCGAGTGGGCATACGCACCGCCCGCACGCATTTCGGCGGCCACCCAAATCGCCTCCATGATCTCCTCTGCCGTCGCCCCGTGACGCAGCGCTGCCTTCGTATGTCCGCGAATGCAGTAAGGACACTGCGTGACGTGCGCCACCGCGACCGCAATCAACTGCTTGGTTTTTACGGACAATGCGCCTTCAGCAAAGACGCGCTCGCTGAAATTGCTGAACGCCGCGTGGATGTCCGGCGCCAGCTTCTTGCGCGCGGCCGTCAGCTGGGGTGTGGAATGCGGAAGGATCTCTCTCGGCATCGCGCGGCTCCCGAACGAAACAGACCATCCGGCCTTCAGCCTTCAAGCAGTATCCTTCGTTCTCGCGCAGCCTGAATACGCAAAGACCGCGTGTTTACCAGAAGAAACTCGGAGGCGCGATTCTTTCGCGGGTTGCGTCGCCTCCCGCCAAACGTCATTCACAAGCAGGAGGCGCTTCGCGCCAAATCAAGGATCTTTGGGGTCGTCCGTGACCCAGCTCGCATCAGGTGGGTTTCCGGAATTTCAGAGTCATGCGATCCGACTCGCCGATCGCTTCCATCTTTGCTCTCAATTCAGGATCGTCCCTGCTCGTGGCGAGGCGGGGAGGCAGGCGCCACACCGTATCTGCAGTCGTCGGCTGATCGAGCGGGTTGGCATTGATCTCGCTTTGATCCACGAGCTCAAAGCCCGCCTTCGTGAACGCATCGATGACGGCCGATTGCTTCACGTAACCTGCATTCCCGATAGCCCATTCGTCGGGACTGTTCTCAGGAGCACGATGCGCGATCACCCCGACGATTCCGCCAGGCTTGAGCATTTTCTTGATATCCGCCAGAGCTTGCGTCAGATGTCCTCCCTGACTCTCGAATCGCATCAAGTGATGCATTGCGCGAATGAGCAGCACGACATCGACTGTGCCAGCCAGCTCGTCCGGAACATTGCCGTATTGCACGGCACCGAGCTGTGCATCGCCCTCGTCGCGCCAACTTGCCGCCTGCTGCAAGAACTCGGACGTCCATTTCTCCTTGACGCCGGGCGCAGGCGCGTTCGGTCCGAACAGAGACCACATCTGCACCGAGTAATCGGCACCGATGACTTTACCCTCCGGACCGAGATAGTCGAGCAGAATGCCCGTATACCAGATCTCACCGGGCAGCGTGTCGACGACCGTCATGCCCGGCACGATGCCGAAGAACTCGAGAGTTTCCTTCGGATGACGGTATTTGAAGCGCGCCTTCGCGGACTCCGGCAAGGCTTCGAGAATGCGATCTAGCCTGTCGCTTGCGTCTGTCGCCGCAGATGGTTCGCTTGCTTGGCTTGTAGCCGCGGGCTCCTGCCTGGAGCACGCCAACAGAGCCAACGCTGCCGCACCGATGAGTAGCGCATTCCTCACGACTTTGTCCTCGCCGATAAAGTTTACGACCGCGCCGCGCGCGCTGCGCGGCGCGGTCTAAGGTCTGCTGGACTAGGGCTTCAATTGACCGCGAATCTCGCCCGCCTTGTGTGCCGCACTGTGTACGTTCACGTACAGCTCGCCGGCTTTGAAACTCGCGTACTGTTCGTCCGTCAATTTCGTTCCTTCGGGTACGACCCAGGTGTCGTCACCCGATTTCACGAGCGTCACGATCGGCGGACCGTTCTTGCCCGGAGCAGCCAGATGGATGTGCGCGGCGATTCCCTCGACGCCGGTCGTCTTGATCGAGCCCGAGACCGTCTTGTCGTCGTTCACCGTGATCGTACCCGTGCCGGTGGCTGACGTTTCGACCGCAGGCACCTCTTCGCTGCCGCTGAGTGTTACCTGCACTTCCGCTGCAACGACCGAGGCGGTTGCAACCAGACCGATGAGAAACGCGAACACTGCTCGAGAACGCATTCAACCCTCCTCTCTCTCGATATCCAGGACGAGCGCTTCCTACTTGAAGCTGAAATCCTCGGTATCGGAGAACGTTACGTTCAACGTTTGCGTAGGCACGACGGACCGCATGGTGGAGTGATGCAGCGCACGAC
>DATCLP010000136.1:0-14575 GCA_036563855.1 Steroidobacteraceae bacterium
CATTAGGCTCGAACAAGATGCCGGACGCCAGCTTCGAGGCATCGAGGTCCGGCACGTTCGAGAACAAGCTGTCGCCCCAGCGCGCAACGATGTCGTAGGTATAGCCGCGCGGAAGAACGATTGTGTCGGCGCTGCTCGGCGCGATCGGTCGAAACCTGAGCGCGGCAGTGTCGGCCCGGGATTGCGGCGATTGCAGCAGCGCCCCCGAACCGACGACCAAGGGCGCAAGCGCAGCGGCGCTCAGGATCGAGCGTCGGCTGAGCCGCTGCTCGAGCAGATCGACAAAGGGCGTCGAAGGTTCGGTTGATCGAGTCATTGAACAATCAATTCAGGCGTCGACGCTGGGAGTATGTAGGCTCGGGAACTTCGAGCGCGCAATTACGAACCGCGCGGTGCCGTGACCATCATCCACTCGATCGCGGCCGGCGTCGCGCGGCCGGGAGGCGCGTAGCGGAATGACTCGACCCACGCCGTCAACGCGTCGCGGACGCACGAAGGCGCGTCGGAGACGCGAATGTCGCCCGTCCGCCCTGCTCCATCGACGGTGAACGCGACATAGAAGCTTCCGGAAGCAGAGCACGCAGCCGGCAGCTCGAGCGGCGCCGACTGAAGGAGTCGAAGCTCGGGCTCAGGCGGACGTGCGGTTGGCGTGACCTGGCAGCCGTAAAGCAGCCAGGCCGCAATCAAGAACAGCGAAACTCGGATCGGCAGTCGTTCGAATCTCATGGACGCGATAGTACCCGCCTCACCGCCGCCTGTGGTGCCGTGAGTCGGCGGACAGCCCTCAAAGCGGCCTCTTCTCAATTTTGGACACCCATCGGTCGAACTCCGAGCCTGGGGGCGCGGGGCCCGAGGCTCGCGGCTAACTGCGAACTTTTGAACTTTGGACGAACTTTGGACACCCATCGGTTCGGGTCTTCATTCCGACTCTTTGGACACCCATCCGCGCCTACAGCTTTGGGCCAAGTCTTTAGGACTGGCCGAGTCTTTGGACGGACTGGCCATGGCCAAGTCTTTGTGGCCAAGTCCTTGGACAGCCATCGAACCCGCTCTGAGCTGAGAGCTCCGGTAGCTCCACCTCTATGTCAGGCATCGCGCCCCCACGCCTCCTCATCGCGCCCCCCTTTTGGACACCTATGTTCACGACGCCGATTTAGGACCCCGATTTGGACACCCACGCCTCCTCATCGGACCCCCATGTCACGCATGGGTGTCCAAACGAAAGCGGGAGGGCGTTGGAGGGCGTTCTGAGGGCGATCTCGACCCTCTGATCGATAACACGGGGTCCCCAAATCCAGCGGGGCACGATCACCCGTGCCCAGGGACGAATATCGATGGGTGTCCAAAGTCAGGAGGACGAGGGTTCGTGGGTGTCCAGGAACGGTGGGTGCTGGAACAGGTGGGTGTCCAAAATGAGTGAGGGACGCAGGAACAGATGGGTGTCCAAAATCAGGGGTGGGGCGGAGCTTGCTTAACGGCTTCCGGAAACGAAAACGGCGCGGGCAGCAGGCTGCCCGCGCCGACTCAAGTCACCACTCAAAGATTGATCAGCGACCGCCGGCGACCTTGCGCTCCTCTTCCGTCTGAGAGGACGACGCGTCGGGGGCGACGCCGAGGCGCTTGTGCATGATCGGGCTCGTCGTCGTGTACTGCAGGTGCACCTTCTTGCCGGGCTCGAGGTATTCCTTGATGGCGAACGCGGCGAGCGCAGCCTCGTGGAAACCGGAAAGGATCAGCTTCTTCTTGCCCGGATACGTGTTGATGTCGCCCACGGCGAAAATGCCGGGAATGCTCGTCTGGAACTTCTCGGTGTCGACGACGAGCTGCTTCTTGTTGATCTCCATACCCCATTCGGCGATGGGGCCGAGCTTCGGATGCAGTCCGAAGAACACGAGGAGCTGGTCCAGGTCGACGCGGCGCGTGACGCTATCCAAGCCGAGCACGTTCACGTACTTGAGTACTCCATCGACGATGCCGAGCTCTTTCACCTGCCCGATCATCACGTCCGCACGCATCTCGTCGCGCAAGGCGTAAAGCTTCTGCACGGTCGCCTGCGCGCCGCGGAATTCGGGACGGCGATGAACGAGCACGACGCTGCGTGCGTAATCGACGAGTGTGACGGCCCAGTCGAGCGCCGAGTCGCCGCCGCCGAGAATGACGACGTCTTGATCGGCAAACGCACGCGGATCCTTCACCCGATAGTGCAGATACTTGCCCTCGATCTCCGCTGCACCCGGCACTTCGAGCTTGCGCGGCTGGAACGAACCGACACCGCCCGCGACGACGACCGCACCGGCGTCGAACACGGTGTTCGCGCTCGTGACGACTCGAAATCTGCCGTTCTCTTGGCGTTCGACTTGTTGCACTTCCTGCCCGAGATGCATGCCGGGACTGAACGGCTTGATCTGCTCGAGCAGGCGATCGGTCAGCTCCTGGCCCGTGCACACAGGCACAGCCGGAATGTCGTAGATCGGCTTATCGGGATAAAGCTCCACGCACTGGCCGCCCGGCACGCGCAGCGAGTCGACGACGTGCGCCTTCAGGCCCAGCAACCCGAGCTCGAACACTTGGAAAAGGCCGCACGGGCCTGCGCCGACAATGACGACGTCGGTGTGAATCGGCGGGCGCTCGAACTTAAGCGCGGAGTCGTTGTGGGTAGCCGTCGACGACACGAGAAGTCTCCGTAGATAAAGAAATCGCTGAGCCTACTTGCTGCGCCAAACCTGCCGCATCGAGCAATCCTTTTTCGGCAAGCCACTTCCGATTGAACAAACGCGACTGATACTTTGCGCCGTTATCGCACAGGACCGTCACGATCGTGTGACCGGGTCCGAGCTTGCGCGCGACTTGCACGGCCGCCGCAACGTTCACGCCGCTCGTGCTACCAAGGAACAAACCTTCTTCGCGCAACAGGCGATACACCATCGAGACGCATTCGATGTCGGTGACATGAACGGCGTCGTCGATCGGCGAGCCTTCGAGATTGGCCGTGACCCGGCCGATGCCGATGCCCTCGGTAATGGAGCCGGGGCCTGTGGGTTTCAATTCCCCGTGACGCAACCAATTGTACAAAGAGCTGCCTTGCGGATCTGCGAGCGTGATCAACACTTTCGCGCCACGGTAGTTCGTTTGCCGTTTCAAGAAGCGCGAAACGCCGCCGAGCGTGCCGCCCGTGCCCGTTGCGCAAACGAAGGCATCGATGCGGCCTTCCGTTTGTGCCCAAATCTCCGGACCCGTCGTGCGCTCGTGCGCATCGCGATTCGCAGTGTTGTCGAACTGATTGCCCCACACCGCCCCCGGAATTTCTGCCGCAAGTCGGGCAGCAATCTTTTGGTAGTGATTCGGGTCGGAGTACGGCACCGTCTTCACGCGCAGCACTTCCGCGCCGAGCGTTTCGAGCATCTGGTATTTCTCGTTCGACTGGTTGTCGGGCATCACGATGACGCAGCGATAGCCGCGCTCGTTGCAGACGTGCGCAAACCCGATGCCCGTATTGCCGGCGGTACCCTCGACGAGCGTGCCGCCCGGCTTCAACTTGCCGCTGCGCTCGGCCTCCTCGATGATGCCGCGCGCCGCGCGGTCCTTCACCGAACCGCCCGGATTCATGAACTCGGCCTTGCCGAGGATTTCGCAACCGGTTTCTTCGCTCAGTTTGTTCAGACGAATGAGCGGCGTATTGCCGATCGCTTCCGAGAAGCCTCTGCGAATTTGGGTGCTCATGCTGTGAGCCTCCCTTCAGAGTGCAAGACATTGAACAGCTCGCTGCTCGATGCGCCCGCGGCATTGAACCAGCGCAGCGTCTCGTGCAAACGAGCGACCTCGCCGACGATCAACAGTGCGGGCGATCGAATGCCCGTCTCGCGCACGCGCGATGCGAGTTCGGCCAACGTGGCCGTCACGACGCGCTGTTGCGCGCTCGTGCCTTGCTCGACGACGGCCGCAGCACGGTCCGCAGGGACGCCGTGCGCACGCAGTTGCTCGACGATCGTTTCGAGATGGCCGAGTCCCATGTAGAACACAGCCGTCTGATTCGGACGCGAGACGAGATCCCAATCGACGTTCGCCGTCTCGCCCTTGCAGTGACCCGTCACGAACGTCAGCGATTGCGCATGCTCGCGATGCGTGAGCGGGATGCCGGCATAGGCGGCGCAACCAGCTGCGGCGGTCACGCCCGGCACGACTTCGAAACGAATGCCTTCGGCCGCAAGTGCTTCGAGCTCTTCGCCGCCGCGTCCGAAAATGAATGGATCGCCGCCCTTCAACCGGCAGACACGCTTGCCTTCGCGCGCAAGCTTCACGAGCAGCGCATTGATCTCTTCCTGCGAGACGTGCGCTGCACCCGCTACCTTGCCGACGTAAATCTTCTCGGCATCGCGACGCGCAAGGTCGAGTACTTCGGCGGAAACCAGCCGGTCGTAAAGCACCACATCCGCGTTCTGAAGCGCGCGCAGCGCACGCAATGTCAGAAGTCCCGGATCGCCCGGACCAGCACCGACGAGCACCACTTCGCCCTGCGGCTTGCGATTCGCCTGCGTCAATGTTTCGCGGACACGATGCTCGAGCGATTCGGAATCCGGCGACTCGCGACCAGCGAGAACATCCGCCGCCACAGGACCGTCGATGAATCGTTCCCAAAACCGGCGTCTGGCACGCGGCTCTTCGAGCTTCGCCTTCACGAGCGGACGCAGCTTCCCGGCGAGCTTCGCCAACACACCGAGACGCTGCGGAATGAATGCCTCGAGCCGCTCGCGCAACCGGCGCGTCAACACGGGCGCTTCGCCGCTGCTGCCGACCGCAACGACGACCGGCGAGCGATCGACGATCGCAGGCACGATGAACCGCGACAGCTCGCGGTCATCGACGACGTTGACCGGAATGTTGAGACGCTCGGCTTGATGCGCGACCCAGGCGTTCAACGAACGTTTGTTCGTCGCGGCAATCGCCAGGCGCTTACCGGCAAGCTGATCGGGATGAAATTCGGTCGCCAGATGAACGATCGCGCCGGAGGCGACCTTCTCCTGCAGCGTTGGATTCAGTGCCGGCGCAACGACCGAGATCTTCGCTCCGGCGCGCAGCAGCAGCTCGATCTTGCGCGCGGCCACATCGCCGCCCCCGACGACGAGGACGGGCTGGCCTGCCAAGCGGATGAAGATCGGAAAATAGTCCATCTGCTCACGCGCTGCTCAAAGCCGCGCGGCCATCACTGGCTCGCCGCGCGGCGCGGCTCGACTTTCAAAGGAATGACGCGGCGACGCGGCTGCAATCCGCATTCGCGCGAATCCGGGTTTTCCCACCACCAGCGGCCGGAACGCGGATCCGCACCCGGTTCGACGGCGCGCGTGCAGGGAGCGCAGCCGATGCTCGGATAGCCTTTGTCGTGCAGCGGGTTGTACGGAAGATTGCGCTCCTTGATGTAGGCCCACACGTCTTCTTCTTTCCACTCGAGGAGCGGGCTGATCTTCCAGAGCCCGTAGCGATCGTCCCAGGAAACCGGCTCGCCTTGCGCACGCTCGGCCGACTGCTCGCGGCGCACGCCCGTCACCCAGGCCTTGTACCCGGCGATCGCACGCTTGAACGGTTCGATCTTGCGGATGTTGCAGCAGGCCTGACGCTCTTCGAGCCCGAGATAGAAACCGTTGATACCGTTCTCGCGAACGTACTGCTCGACGGCCTGTGCATCTGGGTAGTACACGGCGATCCGCCGCTGATAGCGACGCTCGAGGCGATCGAGCAATGCGAGCGTCTCGTCGTGCAGCCGGCCGGTGTCGAGCGTGAACATCTCGATTTCCGGCACATAAGTCGCAATGATGTCGGTCAACACCATGGCTTCGGCGCCCAGGCTGTTCGAATACACGACATCCTTGTATTCATGGACGGCGTGCTCGAGCTGCGTGCGAGTCTGCTCGACGAGAGCTTGCAAACGCGGAGAGAGAGGTTCAGTCATACAGTTCTTCTTGGGCTCGCCGACGACACAGAAGCCAAGGGATTGCGGGTCATCCGCTATAACTCGGCGAGGACTGTAGCTAACCGTCTTATAACCAGGGAAAGACTCGTTTGTTCTGTCATGATGCGGTCACGTTATGCCCCGAGGACTGAGGGCACCGTAACCTTGAGCACGCGGCGCTCGGGGCCGGACGTTCGATTGAGTTAAGTACATGAAACTACAGCAATTACGGTACCTTGCTGCGATCGTCGAAAACGACCTGAACATCACCGCGGCTGCCGAGCGGCTCCATACGTCTCAGCCCGGGGTCAGCAAGCAGCTCAAACAGCTCGAGGACGAGCTCGGCTTTCCGATCTTTTTGCGCCAGGGACGAACCCTGACGAAGGTCACCCCTGCGGGCAAGAAGGTGATCGAGCGCGCAATGCGGATCCTGAAGGAAGTCCAGAGCATCAAGCGGCTCGCCGATGAGCAGAAGGGCGATGGCCGCGGATCGCTCGCGATCGGTACGACCCACACGCAGGCGCGTTATGTCCTGCCGCCCGTCATTCGAAAATTCCGCGAGAAATACCCGCAGGTCGAGTTGCACCTGCATCAAGGCACATCGGAGCAGCTCGCGGACATGGTTAGCCGCGATCGCATCGATTTCGCAATCAATACGGGGTCGGAGGAGATGTTCACGAACCTCGTGCTGCTGCCTTGCTATCGCTGGCATCGCCGGGTCGTCGTACCCAAAGGCCATCCGCTCGCGAACGAGTCGAAGATCACGCTCGAGATGCTCGGCAAATATCCGATCGTCACCTACGTGTTCAGCTTCACTGGTCCGTCGTCGCTGCAACAGATCTTCGCTCGCGCAGGCGTCAAGCTAAACGTTGCGCTCACGGCGCGCGATGCGGACGTCATCAAGACCTACGTGCGCCTCGGGCTCGGCGTCGGTATCGTCGCAGCCATGGCAATCGATCCGCGCGAGGATTCGGATCTCGTGTCGATCGATGCTTCGCACCTGTTCCCGGCGCACTCGACCTGGATCGGCTTCCAGCAGGGCGCGCTGCTGCGGGGCTACATGTACGATTTCCTGCAGTTGTTCGCACCACACCTCACGAAGCGGCTCGTCGATCGCGCAGGCAGCGCGTCCTCGCAGGCGGAAGTGGAAGCGTTGTTCTCCGACGTCACGCTACCGCTTTACAAATAGCGTGGCGTTGAGCGCGTCTATGCGATTGCTTGCGCCCAGGGGACGGCGCGACGCCCGCTCGTTGCACTTGCATGGCTGAAAGCACTCTCGATCGACCGAAAGCCCGCTCGCTGAAGCCGCTGCGCGAGCTGTGGCCTTATCTCAGGCGGTACAAGCGCACGCTCGTTTTCGCCATCTGTGCCTTGTTGATCGCCTCTGGCGCGATGCTCGTACTGCCGATCGCGTTTCGAGGCGTCATCGATCAAGGCATGGTGGTCAGCGATCCCGAGACAATCGATCTGTACTTCGCGGCGTTTCTCGGCGCTGCGGCAGTGTTCGGCGTCTTTGCCGCTTTGCGTTTCTACTTGGTCACTTGGCTCGGGGAACGCGTCGTCGCCGATCTGCGCTCGGATGTCTACTCGCGAGTCGTCCGGATGGATCCGACGTTCTTCGAGGTCACGCGTACCGGCGAGGTGCTGTCGCGGCTCACGACGGATACGACGCTCGTGCAATCGATCGCGGGCGTGAATCTGTCGATTGCGCTGCGCTCGTCGATTCAGCTCGTGGGATCGCTCGTCCTGTTGATCGCCACGAGCCCTTCGCTCGCCGGAATGATCGTGCTCTTGATTCCACTCGTCATCTTTCCGCTCGTGCTCGTCGGCCGGAAGCTCCGCAAATTGTCGCGCGAATCGCAGGATCGCGTTGCCGATACGAGCGGGCTTGCAGGCGAGACGCTCAACGCGATCCAGACGGTGCAGGCGTTTACGCTCGAAAAGCTCAACAGCCAGCGCTACGGCAATGCGGTCGAAGATTCGTTCAAAGTCGCGATCCGCCGCAATCGCGTGCGCGCATTGTTGACTGCACTCGGCACGATGACCGTTTTCGGCGCGGTCACCTTCGTCTTGTGGCAGGGAGCTCATCGCGTGATTGCCAACGAGATGACGCCGGGCGAGCTGAGCCAGTTTCTTATATATGCGGTGTACGTCGCGATCTCCGCCGCCTCGCTGAGCGAGATGTGGGGCGAGGTGCAACGCGCCGCAGGCGCAATGGAACGCCTCGTCGAGCTCAAGCAAGCGACGCCGACCATCAAGGCACCGCCTCAACCGGTCAGCTTTCCAGAACCTGCGCGCGGCGACATCCGATTCGAGGACGTCTCATTCCGTTATCCCTCGCGTCCCGACACCCTCGCGCTCGATCGATTCTCGCTGCATATCCGATCCGGCGAGAACGTCGCATTCGTCGGACCGTCGGGCGCCGGCAAGAGCACGACGTTCCAATTGTTGCTGCGGTTCTACGATCCGGCGAGGGGCCGCATCCTGATCGACGGCGTCGACATTGCCGAAGCGCGGCCCGAAGACGTGCGACGTCGCATCGGCCTCGTGCCTCAGGAAACGGTGCTGTTCGGCGCAACCGCACGCGAGAACATCCGCTACGGACGCCCGGATGCGACCGACGCCGAAATCGAGGCCGCTGCTCGCGCCGCCGGTGCGGATTCGTTCATTCGCCAATTGCCGGACGGCTACGAAACCTTCCTCGGCGAGCGCGGCACACGCCTATCCGGCGGACAACGTCAACGCATCGCAATCGCACGAGCGCTGCTCAAGGATCCGCCCATTCTTCTGCTCGACGAAGCGACGAGCTCGCTCGACGCCGAAAGCGAGCGTTACGTGCAGGAAGCGCTCGAAAAACTCATGAAGGGCCGCACGACGATCATCATCGCCCACCGTCTGGCTACGATTCTGAAAGCCGACCGCATCGTCGTGATGGATCACGGCCGCATCGTCGCGATCGGCACGCACACCGAGCTTCTCGAAACGAACCCACTCTACGCGAGACTCGCCGCCTTACAGTTCACGGATGCGACGGCAGCGAGTGCGGTTTGACTCGATGGACGAGATTGAAAAGGCTCGAAACTTCATTGCGCATAATGGAATGCTGTTGCCAAGCGAGTTTCAACGTCTATACATGTGTATCGCCGATTGGAATCGAGTGATCGGGCTCTGAAACAGAGCCTATTGGAAGCAACTGAACTTGTAATATTCACAAGAAATCGGCGTATTCGAGTCTAATAGTGGCCTTCAACATGACGAGCTTGATCGTCAGCTGCAGGCGACAAGTGAAGATACGTGTCGAGCCACACGCCGCGAGTGCCGCACAAAGCGGTCCACGTGCACCGTACGAGCAGGAGCGCGACTGTCGACCTTACGAGCTGCGTCTGGAACCCAACTCCTCCACCATGGAGACCTAGGCCATGTACTCGCACATTTTCCTAGGCGTGAAGGACTTCGATCGCGCGCTCGCCTTCTATCGCGCACTCATGCCGGTGCTCGGGATTCAGGAACGTTTCTGCGAACGATCGCGCCCATGGGCAGGTTGGCAATCGAGCCCTGGTCCGCGTCCGCTGTTTCTCATCGGAAGACCTTACAACCAACTTCCGCATGAAATCGGCAACGGACAGATGGTTGCGTTCCTCGCGAAAGACCGCGCGACTGTCGACCGGGCATTCGAAGTAGCGCTTGCGAACGGAGGCACTTCAGAAGGTCCGCCTGGATTGCGGCCCGAGTACCACGCTCACTACTACGGCGCGTATTTTCGCGATACGGAAGGCAACAAGCTGTGCGTGGTGTGTCACTCGGAGCCGGATTGATCGTCGCCGCGATTCCGACGGTGCACAACTCGAGACCCGTCACTAGAACCTATCCCAAAACGACTGCGCGTCCGCAGGAAACCGCGCCGACTCGCGCGGTCGCTCATGACGTTTGAGATAGGTTCTAGGCTTTCTTACGCGTCGCCTTGCTCTTCCTCACGAGCTTCACCAATGACGAGAGCGCGGACTGATCGCCGCCCTCCACGATGAAGACCTGTTTGCCTTTGCGTTCGACGCGCGTCGGGTGAGGATCGTTCTCGTACTTGACCTTCAACAACCGCGAGTAACCGTCTGCGAATTCGATCGCGTCCGACTCCGTATCCCAGGAAGTACTGAGCAGCAAGAGCAAGCGCCCATCCTCCTTGTGCTGAAAGACAGCGTATCGGTCGCCGTCCCAACCGGCTGCGAGCCGTTCCGCCTCATCCCTCAAACCGTGTTCTCTGAAGATCGTTCGCCACAGGAACTCGCCAATGGAGTTGTAAACGAGCAGATCCCATTTCTCGAGCTCGCGCGCGCTCTCGAGTCGGCCGAAATCGATCGTCAGCGGCATTTCGCGAGCAAACCATTTCTCCGGATGAAGAATCTGCTCCGTGGAGACCGGCGGATACTCGGTGTATAGCTTCTCGACTTCTGACCATCCCTTCGCGTGCACGTCGAACACGAACCCCATTCCCTTCACATAGGCGCCGAACAGCATGTCCATGATGAAAGGCGGAATTTGTTTGCTTGCAGCGAGGGACGCCTGCATATCGGGCCCCAGGGTTTCAGCAAACTGAGGGTTTTCCAGCAGCTCCATCATCGCGTTCACGTCCATTGCCACTTGCATGCGAATCGCCGGTTCCAACAGTGCACGAGGCGGCACTCTGCCCAGCATCCGCTGCATCATCCACAGCGTCATCATGTACTGCGCTTCCCCTTCCACCACAGCCTGACGCGCAAGCTGCATGTCGCCCTCGGGGATGCCATCGACGGTCGTCGCTTCGTAGTAGGCCTCGAGATCGAAATATTGATCTTGCAAACCGTGGTACAGCTCGTGAGCGAACAAACCGCTGCGTGCAGGCTCCGGCAGATCGATCTCCAGCACGTGAAACGTGCTCGTTCGCGGATCGTAGTACGCCGCTGCCTGGCTCATCACGACGGACTTCATGAGCTCAGGCGCATTCTGGATTTCCGGGCCGCGATACAGACCGAGCTTCTTGACGATCTTTCCGTAGTTGAGCTCAGCCTTGCTCGGCAGCGCCGGCTCGACGCGCTGGTCGAGATACTCGCGCAACTCTGCGGTGGTTTGCCTCTTTGCCTCCACAGGTTTCTTGAACTCGAGACCGCGAATCGCGACGACGTCCTTCTGAATTTGCGCAGCCAGTGCGCCGATGTCCTCGATGGGTGCGGAATCTTGAGCCCGGCTCGGTTCGCAATACAGAACGGCGCTGAGCGCCAATCCCAGGATGATGCCGTCAATGCGCATTGTGTTTGTTCCCCTTTTTTTTCAGCTGAGCACACCGCTACTTCGCTCAAACCGAATCCTCAGCGACGAGAGCGGCTGCGGCCTCCCGCAATCATTCGCCCCGGGATGGTAAGGGGTTTCGTCGTGACAGCGAAGAACGGAACCTCCGATTCCGATCTCGTCACGTCGGCAGCCTGGTTTGAATCTTCGATGCACGCAACAGCGTGTCTGCACCCTTCTATGAACTGCTCCGAGCGCGCGCCCTCGCTCGCTATCAACTATCATCTTTGCGGCGCGAACAGCGCCGCACACTTCGCTGTCAACTGTCAACTATCAACTGCGCGCCGCGTAGCGGCGCTTCAGCGCGCCTTGAGCGGCGCGCCGCCTAGATGCACGCCTCCATCCACAATGATGAATTCGCCAGTCACCATGTCCGCGCCTTCGATCAGCCACACGATGACTCGCGAGATGTCTTCCGGCGTGCTCGTTCTCTGCAGCGGACTCGTAGAGGCAACGCGTGCACGTTGTGCTTCGTAGCGCTCTCCCAGCGCGTTCTGCAGCCAGCGTGTCTCGACGAAACCCGGGCACACTGCGTTCACGCGAATCTGCGGACCGAGTACACGCGCAAGGGAAAGAGTCATCGTGTTCAGCGCGCCCTTCGAGGCTGCATACGCAACCGATGTGCCCACACCCATTACGCCGGCAATCGACGAGACATTGACGATGGCGCCCTGTCCTTGCTTGCGCATTGCGGGCTCGACCGCTCGAATCATCTGGAACGTGCCGACGACATTGACTGCGTAGACATCGAGGAAATCCTGCGCCTGCAGTGCATTCAGGTCCGCGTGATTGAACGCCACTCGCGTCGTGCCGGCATTGTTCACGAGCGCGTCGATACGTCCCCACTTCTCGAGCGCAGCTTGCGCCATGCGCTGGCAATCTGCATCAACCGCAACGTCCGCCTTCACGAGCAAGGTTTCTGCCCCGAGACGTTCGCATTCGGCTTGCGTCGCCCGTGCTTCGGCCTCGCTCTTCGTGTAGTTGATGACGACTCGCGCTCCCTTCTTCGCGAGATCGATGGCACATGCCGCACCGATGCCGGTTGCGGAGCCCGTCACGATACAAACGGAATTCTCGAGTTGCATGCTTGTTCTCTTCAGCAAACGTCAGCGCGGAGCGAAAGCGTACGGGAGGAACGATTGAGGAACCAGTCCTCGACGAGTGAGCGGCGCCGCTCGAGGATTGTTGGCGGGACACGTGATCAGAGCTTGCGGTATGCGCGCGAAGGCTTGGCCGCAAACGTGTTGGGCGGGCGAGATTCGACTCAGCTGGCTCGACGCCGCAGCGTGAGCCCGTGATCGACTGCGCCCTGGTATGCAACCGTAAAGTCGTTGAAGGCCGTCAAAGCAGCCTCGAGGTCTGCGCCCTCCGGCAGCTCGAACGCATCGAAGCCGCAGCGAGCCATGTAGAAGAGTTGGTCGCGCTGAATCTTGCCGACCGCGCGCAACTCGCCCGTGAACTTGTAGCGCTTGCGCAGCAACTGCGCCTGAGTGTAACCGCGGCCTTCGGCCATGCCGCCGAATTCGATCGCGACGAGCGAAACCCGCAGAAAATCATGCTCGAGCGCCGCGACGGGATCGGTCGGTCCGAGCTTGACGCCGAGCTTGCCGTCCCATAACCACCACCGGTCACGCTCTTCTTTCCAACGCGCAAACGGCAGGATCAACGCGCGCTCGCGGCCGACGGGATCCTCGTCGATGTAACGCCACGAGTCGACGACGATTTCACGCTGCTTGATGAGACGGCGCATAGACTCTGGCCTTGAAAGGAGCAATGCCGATACGGCGGACGGTGTCGATGAACTCTTCGCCGTCTTCGCGCTCGACGACGTACACATCGAGTATGCGCTCGATGACCTCGGCGACCTGCGCGTGCGGGACGGAAGGACCGATGACTTGGCCGAGCGAAGCGTCACGGCCATGCGCCGAGCCGCCGAGCGTGATCTGGTACCACTCCTCGCCGCCCTTATCGACACCGAGAATGCCGATGTGTCCGACGGAGTGATGGCCGCAGCCGTTCATGCAGCCCGACATCTTCAATTCGATGTGGCCGAGATCGTAGAGGTAGTCGAGATCGTCGAAACGCTCGTTGATCTGCTTTGCGATCGGAATCGATGTCGCATTCGCCAAGGCGCAGAAATCGAGACCCGGGCAGCAGATCATGTCCGTCAACGTTCCGATGTTCGGCGTCGCCAGATCGAGCGCACGCAGCGCCTCCCACACGGCGTATAGATCGCGCTGCTTCACGTCGGCCAGCACGAGATTCTGATCGTGCGTCGAGCGAACCAGGCCGAACGAGTAACGGTCGGCGAGGTCGGCAACAGCGTCCATTTCCGTGTGCGTTATGTCGCCGGGCGGACGCGTCGGCGACTTCAGCGAGATGATGACGGCGCGATAGCCGGGCACTTTGTGACGCTTCGTGTTGCGCTGATACCAGGTGCGGAACTCATTCGGCTTCCCGGTAGTGACATCCTCGTCTTCGAGCTTCTCGTACGGCGGCGGCGCAAAGAACGACTTGATCCGCTCGAACTCGGCGGCGTCGAATCGCGGTGCCGTATCACGCGCAGCCTCGTATTCCGCCTCGACCATTTCGCGGAATTTCTGCGGACCGACGGCCTTGACGAGAATCTTGATGCGTGCCTTGTGAATGTTGTCGCGGCGTCCTTCGAGGTTGTACACGCGCAGGATCGCTTCGAGATACGCAAGCAGCTCTTCCTTCGGCAGGAACTCGCGAATCACATGGCCGATCATCGGTGCGCGTCCCAGGCCGCCGCCGACGATCACTTCGAAGCCGACCTCGCCTCGCTCGTTGCGCAGAAGATGCAAGCCGATATCGTGAACGCGCGAAGCCGCGCGATCCTGCGGCGAGCCGGTCACTGCGATCTTGAACTTACGCGGCAGGTACGAGAATTCGGGATGCAGCGTCGCCCACTGGCGGATGTATTCGCACCAAGGACGCGGATCTTCGATTTCGTCCGGCGCAATGCCGGCGAAATGATCGGAGGTGACGTTGCGAATGCAATTGCCGCTCGTCTGAATCGCGTGCATCTGCACGGTCGCAAGCAGCTCGAGGATGTCTGGTACGGTCTCGAGCTTCGGCCAATTGAATTGCAGGTTCTGGCGAGTCGTGAAGTGACCGTAGCCTTTGTCGTATTCGCGCGCGATCCGCGCCAGCATGCGCAGTTGGCGGCTTGCCAGGTGTCCGTACGGGATCGAAATGCGCAACATCGGCGCGAAGCGCTGGATGTACAGGCCGTTGCGCAGTCGCAAGGAACGGAAATCGTCCTCGGACAGCTCGCCCGCAAGGTAACGC
>DATCLP010000137.1:0-18885 GCA_036563855.1 Steroidobacteraceae bacterium
GCGTACGACTGTGGAAATCCCACCCGACGATCAAGATCGAGCGCTGCGCCAGCTCTGCCGCAGCTACGAACGCTTTGAAGTACGCATCGGCGTCGATGATGAAAGCCGCCCGATCCGCATGAGCGAGGCGCCAACAATTACGTCCAGGTTCGAAGATGGAAGATGCGTCGCGTGGCTCCGCCATGATGACCCCGTTGAAACTGTCCGGGGAACGTTCGCAGCGGAGGTCCGGTTCCTGACGCTATCGTTTGAATTCGAGGCGGGACCGATGCGGTGAGCGCGCAGCCCGCTCGCCGCATCTAGTCATCGATCGAGTCAGGAATGGATCACGCGACGCCGTGGCGCTTGAACCAATCCTGCAATTTGTTCCAACCGTCGCGCGCGTCGCGCTCGTTATAGCTCGGACGGTAGTCGGCGTAGAAGCCGTGCTGTGCCTCTGGATACACGACGATTTCGGCAGCGACCCTTGCCTTCTTCAGCGCTTCGCGCATGCGCTCGACGGTGTCGAGCGGAATGCCTTGGTCCTTGCCCGCGTACAAACCGAGCACCGGTGCTTTCAGTTCCGCGGCGACATCGACAGGATGGCGCGGCGTGTTTTCCGTGGCGTCGCCGACGAGCCTGCCGTACCACGCAACGCCGGCCTTCAAGCGCTGGCTGTGTGCGGCATACAGCCAAACGATGCGTCCGCCCCAGCAGAAGCCGGTGATCCCGAGACGCGTAATGTCGCCCTTCCCGGATTCCGCCGCGTATTCGACGCAGGCATCCAAATCCGCCAAGACTTGCGTATCGGGCACCCTTGCCACGATCGGACGGATCTCGTCGATCGTCTTGAGCTTCGAAACGTCGCCTTGCCGTGCATAGAGCTCCGGCGCGATCGCGAAATAGCCCAGCTTCGCGAACCGGCGGCAAATGTCCTTGATGTGCTCGTGCACACCGAAGATCTCTTGGACGACCAGCACGACCGGGAACGGCCCGCCCTCTTTGGGCATGGCTCGATACGCCGGAATCGTTTCATCTCCGACCGGCACCTTGACCTCGTCGGCCGCCAGCCCTTCGGCGCTCGTCGTAATCGTCGCAGCCGTCACCGGCTGCACCGCCATGGCAAATCCTGCTGCAAGACTCGTCACAACTACCTCCCGACGCGAAAATGCAGTCCGCCCGAACACGTTCGCGACATCGGCATCTGTATCTCGGCTCATCGCGCACCGCTCCTGTTATTGATTGCTGAAGTGTAGACACGCTGCTCGATGCCGGCCATTGCGTATCGACGCAACGACCCAGCTTCACACGAGAACGCGTTCGATGCCGCCATCGTTCGCGCTGCGTACGTAATTTTGCAGCCAATCCTCGCCGAGAATGTGCTTTGCAATTTCGACGACGATGTAGTCGGCCTCGACGTCTGCGTCCTCGTTGTATCGCTTGAGCCCCTGTAGGCACGACGGACACGAGGTCAACACTTTGACTTCGCCCTTGAAGCCGTCAGCCCGGAGCCTCTCTGCACCGCTTCGGATCTCGCGTTCCTTTCGGAATCGCACTTGCGTGGCGACATCGGGGCGCGTGATCGCAAACGTGCCGGACTCGCCGCAACAACGATCGTTCTTCTCGATTCGGCCGTTCTTCGCGTCGTTCATGAGCGTATTGACGACCTTGAGCGGATCGTAGCTCTTGATCGGCGTATGGCACGGATCGTGGTACATGTAGCGCACGCCGGTGACGCCCTCGAGCTTCACGCCGCGCTCCATCAAGAACTCGTGAATGTCGACGATGCGGCAGCCCGGGAAGATCTCGTCGAATTTGTAACTCTGCAGCTGGTCGTAGCAGGTGCCGCAGCTCACGACGACCGTCTTGATGTCGAGATAGTTGAGCGTGTTCGCGACGCGATGGAAGAGCACGCGATTGTCCGTGATCATCTTCTCGGCCTTGTCGAACTGACCCGCGCCCTTCTGCGGATAGCCGCAGCACACGTACCCCGGCGGTAATACCGTTTGCACGCCGACGTGCCACAACATCGCTTGCGTGGCGAGCCCGACCTGAGAGAACAACCGCTCCGAGCCGCAGCCCGGGAAATAGAACACGGCCTCGGATTCGGACGTGGTCGTTTTCGGATTGCGAATGATCGGCACGTAATGACGATCTTCGATGTCGAGCAATGCTCGTGCCGTTCGTTTCGGCAGCCCGCCCGGCATCTTCTTGTTCACGAAATGAATGACTTGCTCTTTGACCGGCGGCTTGCCGGTCGTGGCCGGCGGCCGCTTCGTTTGCGCGGACGCGAATGCCTTGAGCACGCTGTTGCCGAGCCGTTGCGCCTTGAAACCCCACTCTAGCATCACCTTGCGCGTGAGCTTGATCGTTTCCGGGTTCGTGGCGTTCAAGAAGAACATCGAGGCGGCGGTGCCCGGATTGAAGCGTTTCTTGCCCATGCGCCGCAGCAGATCGCGCATCGCCATCGACACATCGCCGAAGTCGATGTTCACAGGGCACGGCGTCACGCACTTGTGACACACCGTGCAGTGATCGGCGACGTCCGAGAACTCGTCGAAGTGCCGGATCGACACGCCGCGCCGCGTTTGTTCCTCGTACAAGAACGCTTCGATGAGAAGCGAGGTGGCGAGGATCTTGTTGCGCGGCGAATAGAGCAGGTTCGCGCGCGGCACGTGCGTTGCGCACACCGGCTTGCACTTGCCGCAACGAAGACAATCCTTGACCGCGTCGGAAATCGAGTTGATGTCCGATTGCTGCATGATCAGCGATTCGTGACCGAGCAGATTGAAGCTCGGCGTGTACGCATTGCGCAGATCGCCGCCCGCCATGAGCTTGCCCCGATTGAATCGTCCTTCGGGGTCGATGCGCTCCTTGTAGCGACGGAATTCCCGCGTCTCCTCGTCGCTCAGGAACTCGAGCTTCGTGATGCCGATGCCGTGTTCGCCCGAGATCACACCGTTCAAGTTGCGCGCGATCTTCATGATGCGCTCGACCGTGCGGTTGGCCTCCTGCAGCATCTCGTAGTCGTCCGAGTTGACCGGGATGTTCGTATGCACGTTGCCGTCGCCTGCGTGCATGTGAAGCGCAACCCACACGCGTCCGCGTAGAACGCGCTTGTGAATTTCTTCGACCCGCTGCAGCACCGGAATGAACGGTCCGCCGACGAACAGCCGGCGCAAGTGCGCGCGAACCTCGGTCTTCCACGACGTGCGGATCGTTCGGTCCTGTACGAGATCGAAAATGCGTACCTGAGGCTCGCGGGCGATGCGCGCTTCGAAGTCGGTGCGCATCGGCTCATAGCCGTAGCGCATCAGGTTCGGGAGCGCGTCCTGCAGCAAGGTATCCAAGTTCTCGAACAAGTACTGCCAGCGTGCCTGCACCGACGCTATGAGCTGCTGCGCCTGAGCCTGGCGATCCCCGATCAGCTCCTGACGCGACGCGCGCTCCAGATCCGGATCGTCGACCTTACCCAGCTCGAGCTCGCCGTCGAAATACGTTCTGAGCTCGGACAACAACGCGAGCTTGTTCTTGAACGACAATTCGATGTTGATGCGCTCGATCGCATCGGTGTAATCGCCCAACCGCTCGAGCGGAATGACGACGTCCTCGTTGATCTTGAATGCGTTCGTGTGACGGGCGATCGCCGCAGTGCGCGAACGATCCAGCCAGAACTTCTTGCGCGCTTCGGCGCTCACGGCGATGAATCCCTCGCCCGAGCGCGCGTTCGCGAGCCGAACGACTTCTGACGTTGCGCGCGCCACCGCATCTTCGTCGTCGCCGACGATGTCGCCGAGCAACACCATCTTCGGCAGGCTTCCGCGCTTCGACTTCGTCGCATAGCCGACCGCGCGCAGGTAACGTTCGTCGAGATGCTCGAGGCCCGCGAGCTGCACGCCGGTGGAGCGCGCATCCCCATCGAGATAGCGCTTGATCTCGACGATCGACGGAATCGCATGGCGCGCGTGCCCGAAGAATTCCAAACATACGGTGCGAATGTGCTTGGGCATCCGATGCAACACCCAGCGCGCGGAAGTGATGAGTCCGTCGCAGCCTTCTTTCTGCACGCCCGGCAATCCGCCCAGGAACTTGTCGGTGACGTCCTTGCCCAACCCAACCTTGCGGAACTTACGGCCCTCGATCGAGATGCGCTCGGTGCGCAACGTGCGAGCGCGATCGGGCGGCTCGCGGCCGTCTTTCCACACCAACTCGAAAACGGCTTGGTCGACTTCGTGAATCTTGCCGAGGTTGTGACCGATGCGCGTGACCTCGAGCCAGTTGCCTTCCGGATCGACCATACGCCACCACGCAAGATTGTCGACCGCAGTGCCCCAGAGCACGGCCTTCTTGCCGCCGGCATTCATCGCGATGTTGCCGCCGATACACGAAGCATCCGCAGACGTGGGATCGACTGCGAATACTAAGCCTGCCCGTTCGGCCGCTTCGGCGACACGCCGTGTCACGACGCCGGCTTCAGTGAAAATCGTCGGAACTTCGCGATCGACGCCCGGCAGCTTCGTGGGCGTGACCGGGCCGAGCGCTTCGAGCTTTTCGGTGTTGATGACGACCGACAAGGGCGTAAGCGGAACTGCTCCGCCCGTGTAGCCGGTTCCACCGCCGCGCGGAATGATCGTGAGTCCCAGCTCGATGCAGGAGCGCACGAGCGCAGGAATCTCGTTCTCGTGATCCGGTGCCAGCACCGCGAAGGGATATTCCACGCGCCAGTCGGTGGCATCGGTCACGTGCGACACGCGCGCAAAGGCATCGAAACGAATGTTGTCCGCACGCGTATGCTTTTCGAAGAGACGACGCGCTCGCTTGCGCAAGTCGATCACACGATCGAAGTCGCGCTCGAAGGCTTCGACGGCGCTGCGCGCCGCACGCAGCAACTCTTCGACCTTGGCATCGCGTTCGGGATCGCTGGTGTCGCGTCGCCGTTCGATGTCGTGGAGACGGTGGTGCAGCGCCTCGATCAGCATCCGGCGGCGCTTCGGACTGTCGATCAGATCGTCCTGTAAGTACGGGTTGCGCTGGACGACCCAGATATCGCCGAGCACCTCATACAGCATGCGCGCCGAGCGGCCGGTACGGCGCTCCGATCTCAGCTCGCCGAGGATGTTCCAAATACGCTCGCCGAGCAGACGGATCACGATCTCGCGATCCGAGAACGACGTGTAGTTGTACGGAATCTCGCGTAAACGCGCGGGTGGCTCGCGGACGATGGGACGTTCCGGCTCGACTTCGTCGAGCGGCAGAGCAAGGTTCAGCAAGGGCGTTCCAACGGGTTCGAATCTACGCGGCGACGGCAATGCTGATCGAGCGCCGCAGCACCGCTCGACAGCGCAGCGAATTGTAGAGGATCGGGCACTCCAACGCGCGCCTTCATCTGCAGCGCATCGACGCGAATTGCAGAAAATTCCGACGCTTGCGCGAGGCGGCCGAATGAGGAGAAAACGAAAAGGAATAAAGCTGGCTCGGGACTCGAGGCTCGGGAGCGGGGCTTGGGGCTCGGGTAAGACGACTCGAGGGAGAGGCGGAGTCGGTATCGCTCACGCGATCTTATTTGTAGGGGCTTAATTCTTCGTAATTTCCCCAAACTCCACCTTGTCTCGACAATCTCAGAATCCACGTCGGTACACGATTTCCTGGCCTCGAAAGGCCGCCGCCATTAATGCGAACGAGGATTCCAATGCGCTCAACCCGCTTTCGAGTCTTGGCCGCCGCAATTGCTGCCAGCATCGGACTGGCGGCCTGCGGGTCGGATTTTGGGTCGATCGCCAGTGTAGCGCGCACCGCAAACGCTGCCGCACCTGCCCTAGAGAAACCGGCCGTATCCGAACGGCTCGTCACGGGCCTGCCGGATTTCACCGCACTGGTGGAGCGCTACGGACCCGCCGTCGTCAACGTCCAGGTCATCGAGAAAATTCAAGAAACGGCGCTCACGCCGCGCTTCGCGCCCGACGATCCGTTCTACGAGTTCTTTCGCCGCTTCGGTATTCCGCGCGGCGTACCTCAACCTCAACCTTCGCGCGGGCAAGGCTCGGGCTTCATCGTCTCGCCCGACGGCTACATCCTGACCAACGCGCATGTCGTTCAGGGCGCCTCCGAGGTCACGGTAAAGCTCACCGATCGGCGCGAATACAAGGCAAAGGTCATCGGGCTCGACGAGCCTACCGACGTTGCGGTCATCAAGATCGACGAAAAGAATTTGCCGACCGTGAAGATCGGCGATCCCTCGAAGCTCAAACCTGGCGAGTGGGTGATCGCGATCGGCTCGCCCTTCGGGTTCGAGAACAGCGTGACGGCAGGCATCGTCAGCGCGACGTCGCGCGCGATGGGCCGGAACTACGCGCCGCCGTTCATTCAGACGGACGTCGCCGTGAATCCGGGTAACTCCGGCGGACCGTTGTTCAACATGAACGGCGAGGTCGTCGGCATCAATTCGCAGATCTACAGCCGCACCGGCGGCTACATGGGACTGTCGTTCGCTATCCCGATCGACGTCGCGAACAACGTCAAAGAGCAGCTCATCGCGACCGGCAAGGTCACGCGCAGCCGCATCGGCATCCAGATTCAGGAAGTGGATGCGCAACTTGCCGAATCGTTCGGGCTGGACCGTCCGCGCGGCGCGCTGGTCGCCATGGTCGAACCCGACGGACCGGGCGACAAAGCCGGCATCAAACCCGGCGACGTCATTCTGAAAGTCGACGGCAAGCTGATCGAAACGTCCGCGGAACTGCCGCTGCTCGTCTCGAGCAAGAAGCCGGGCGAGAAACTGGAGATTGAAGTTTGGCGCAATGGCAGCACTAAGCGGTTGACGGCGCGGACGGAGGAAATTCCGGACAGCGGCTCCCGCGTCGCGGCCCGTGCGAATGCAGGCGAAGAAGCGAGCGAAAGCAAGCTCGGACTTGCAGTGCGCCCGCTCTCGCCGGAAGAGAAGCGGCAAGCGAACACAGAAGGCTCGCTTCTCGTCCAAGACGTCACGGGACCGGCTGCGGAGGCAGGCGTGCGCCGCGGGGACATCATCCTCGGCGTCAACGGCACACCCGTGAAGTCGCTGCAAGATCTGCAGGCCGCTGCCAAGAAAGGCGGCAAGGTCGTCGCGTTGCTGGTCGAGCGCGGCGGGCAGCAGATCTTCGTGCCGGTCAGGGTCGGCTAAAGAAAACGGATCGCACCTATGCACGCGCCTTTGCAGGAGTCGCACAACGCCACGCGTGTTGGCGTACATTCCGCGTCAGGAACCAACTTGGCTGAGCGCCCGGATCGGGCGCCACGTTCATCCATGCGATTGCTGCTGATTGAAGACGACCTGCAGGCGGCCGAGTACCTGATCAAGAGCCTGCGCGAGCACCACCACGAGGTCACGCACAGCGCCGACGGCGTCGACGGCCTCGAAAAGGCGACGTCGCAGCGCTTCGATGTGATCATTGCGGACCGGCAGCTCCCACGGCTCGACGGCCTATCGATCATTGCCAAGCTGCGCGAGAAGGGCGACCGCACGCCGGTGCTCATTCTTTCCGCGCTCGGCACGGTCGACGACCGCGTGCATGGACTCAAGGCGGGCGGCGACGATTACCTCACGAAGCCGTTCGCATTTGCAGAGCTGCTTGCGCGCATCGAGGCATTGAGCCGCCGCGCTTCGCTTGCTGCGCAGGAAGTCACGCGACTCAAGTACTCGGACCTCGAGCTCGACCTGTTGGCGCGGCGCGCGACACGCGAGGGCCGCACGATCGATCTCACCGCCAAGGAGTTTCAGCTCCTCGAGTACTTCATGCGCCGGCCCGAGCAAGTCATCACGCGCACGATGCTGCTCGAAGGCGTTTGGAATCTGCACTTCGATCCGCAGACGAACATCATCGACGTGCACATGAGCCGCCTGCGCAACTGCGTCGACAAGGGATTTTCCAAGCCGCTCATTCACACCGTGCGGGGCGCGGGTTATGTTCTGAAGGATGAGCAGCCGTAAGAAGTTCCGCCTCTCCGCATCGCGGGTCACGCTGCTCTACGTTCTGATCTTTGCGGCAGGCATCTCCTCGATTCTGGTCGCCTCCTATTATCTGACCGCCCGCGTGCTCGATCGCGAGGTCGATGCGGTCATTCGTGGCGAAGTCGAAAGCCTCGTCGACGACTATCGGCGCGGAGGCATGCTGCAGCTCATCGATACGTTGAATCGGCGTGCCGACAATTGGGGCCGCACCGGCGCGGTCTATCTGCTCGCGGACGCCGACGGGAATCGCATTGCCGGCAACATCGGCCGCTGGCCCAATCGGCTCTCCTCGAACGGCGACTGGGTCGAGTTCGAGATCGATGCGAGCGAGCACGGCGGCGTCGTGGCGCATCCGGTGCGGGCGCATCTGTTTCATTTGCAGGACGGCGTTCGCTTACTCGTCGGCACGGACATTCTCGAGCGCAAGCGTCTAGCATCGCGGATGCGCTCGGCGATGTTGTGGGGCGCTGGTTTGTGCGTCGGTCTTGCGACGCTAGTGAGCATCGGCTACAGCCGCGGCGTGCGACGCCGCGTGAGCGAAATCGCCGCGACCTGCGAGAACATCATGCGCGGCGATCTGTCCCATCGATTGCGCATCGAAAAAGCGAGCGACGAATTCGACGCGCTCTCAATGACCGTCAATCACATGCTGGATCGCATCCAGCAGCAGACCGAAGTCTTACGGACGACGTTCGACAGCGCCGCACACGACTTGCGCGCCCCGCTCTATCGCGCACGCGTGCGCATCGAAGAGGGACTGCAGCACGAGGATCTTCCTCCGGCTGCCCGTTCGACAATGGAAGCGACGCTGTCCGAGCTCGAGCGAGTGCAGCGCACATTGGGCACGCTCTTGCAGATCGCGCAGGCCGAGGGACACGGCAGCGAGCTCGCCATGGAAACGCTCGACTTCACGTCACTCGCGCGCGAACTGGTGGATCTTTATCAGCCCGAAGCGAGCACTCGGGGACTGACGATCGCCTTCAGCGGCAGCGACAGTGCGCAGCTGCGCGGCAACCAGCAGCTCCTTGCGCAAGCGCTCGTGAATCTTCTCGAGAACGCGCTCAAATACGTGCCGAGCGGCTGTCGCGTCGACGTGAGCGTCAAGTCCAACAAGGATTCCGTCGTACTCGAAGTCGCCGACAATGGTCCCGGCATTCCGCCCGAAGATCGTCAACGCGTTCTACAGCCGTTCGTACGGCTCGAACGCGACCGCCCCAAGTCCGGCAGCGGCCTCGGGCTCAGCCTCATCGCAGCGGTCATGCGACTGCATCGAGCAACGATCGAGCTGCTGGACAACAATCCCGGGTTGCGAGTGAGATGCACGTTTCCCGCGAATTGAGAATGGAGAATTGAGAATTAGAAGGCAGCGCGTTCGCGCCTAGGTCTTCAAATCAGATCATCCGAAATTTCGTCGAGCGCGCCACTTCGGTTTTCGATCCGATCTTATCGCCCTCTTAATTCTCAATTCTCAATTCTCCATTCTCAATTCTTACCGGGCCTCCACTCTCTCCACATACATCAACTCGCAGGCGCCTGCGCCGGTGTCTTCGCGCGTGAGCGAAGTTCTCCACGTGTAGCCGTTCGGTCCATAGACATCGACGAGATAGCCTTGCAGCCGCACGATGTTGCCCGGCCGTACTTTTTCCAGTCGTTTGCGGATCGCGGGATTCGCGGGAATCAGATGCATGTTTGCACTGCCGAGCAGCGCGGTGCGCAGGTCGATGGCAGATTCGTCGGGATAAATCGCGAAGAAGCGCCCGCCTTGCGTGATCTCGAAATGATCCAGGACGGCGGTGTCCGACATCGGCCCCCAGCCGACGGCGAGATCGAGCGGCGAGAGTTTCGCACCGGCGTCGAACCGATAAGGCTCGACGCCCAGCACGCGCGCCTCGATGTCGTATTCGGCGCGCGGCGTGATTTCGAATTCGCCGAACATAAACGACGGCGTCGTGATCGGGCGCTGAATCGGCTCGCGATCGACGAGCACGCCGTTCGATCGTTCGATCGGGCGGCCGGAGAGAATGCCGACCACGCCGATACAGCAAACAGCAACTGCTAGCAGCGGTTTCCAGATCGAGGTCATGACAGCTTGATGTGGTCGGCTTCGAGTACGCCGCGAGCGCGGGTCAACTCAATTCTTCTTCGAACGATCGATCCCAATTCGAGAACGTGCTGTAAGCGTCCAATGGTGCCATGGCGGCAGCGCGGCTGTGCACCGGCAAGCGCGCAATTGTGACCTGCACCGCGAACTGCTCGATCGGAACCATCCGTGGCTCACATTTGTTCGCAGCGCTATTGGATCTCGACCTTGACCCACACTTTGCGATCGTCCGCCTGCGTCGAGTAACGACGGCTGCCGAGACCGCGCTTGCTGATTGCCTCGCTCGAGGTCGCGCCGCCAAGCTCGATCCACTCGCCGAGTCGCCCACTGACTTGAGTGCTGACCTCTTGCGTTTCGACTGTACCTCCGCGCAGGGCGTCGCTGCGTTGTCGTATGTCGAGAATGACGTCCTCGCCATTCACACGCGGCGTCACCAGAAATCCGTTCGGCAAGTCGCGCCACTCAACCTGCCCGCCGATCCATCTGCTTCGACCTCGGCCTGCGACGACGGCGGTGACGATCGGTACGCTCGATCCGTGATTGATCAAGGCGGCATTGCCCTCGAGCACGATTACGCTCGAAACCCCTTCGCCTTGGCGAGTCGTATTCGTATCGCTGCCGCTGACCCGCGCTCGAGCGCCGCGCGTGGAAATTTCGCCGGAGGCTTGCACGCTCTCGCGCTGCAAGTCCTGCTGCGCTGAAGTTCGAACGGAAACGAGAAGCTGCCGCGGTGCGCGATCGAGCTGTGCCACGACGCGCTTCAGCTCGGCGAGGTTGGTGCTCGTCGTGCGCACGAAGAGCGTGTAGTCCTGGCCGGTGAGAGACCCTCCGGGCGCGAGCAGCGGCTGAAGCACGGGAATTATCTCCTGCGCCGTGCGATGCTTCAGCTCGATCACCTCGAGCGATTGCGCAAATGCTACGCATGCGATCAAAGCCAGCACGATCGCCGATGCGAAATGTTTCGCCCGCCGCGGCTGACTGCGGCGCAATATGTCTTGTGCACCATGTGCCTCGGATAGCACGGCAATCCCCCAGAGCGAATACTCGGTAGTGCGGGCGGATGCTCCCATCGGCGGCATACATCTCCTCGTACGGTATCGGCCGCATCCAAGATCGGAGGTCGGTTTGGAAGTACCGCCGATCGAGCGAAAAGCGTGCCAGCGATCGACGCCGCCGAAAGCCGCCATATGCAGAAAAACGCCGGACCCGAGAGCCAAGGTGAGGCTGCCGCCAAATTAGTGCGAGCGCCTCACGAAGCGCGAGAACAGTGAGCGCAAACTGTGCGTACGCCCGCTTTCGAGTCAAAGGGCTTCGAATAATCCGCAACGCTTACGGCAGTTGGATCTTGCCGCCGCCGCGGCCGGCCGGGCCGCCAGGACCGAGATTCGGCGGCAATCCGCCCGTCGGGATGACAAGTTGGGACGCCGCCTGCCGGCGCAGCTCCTGGATCTGCTGGACAGTGCGTTCGACAGCCGCCGTCGCCGCGGACGAGAAATTCGCGACAGCCTCCGCGAGCGTCTTGCCCTCGATCTCGAAACTGATCGGAACGGGACCCATATTGGTCATGATCTCGGCCTGGCCGATGAACAGCACGGGACGGCTGGTGTCGACGGTGCCGTCGCTCGTCACCGGAGTGAGGCGGCGGATGGCTCCGACCTTACGGTCGGTAAAGATTTCTTCCTGGTAGAGAGCCGCGCTGTCCATTTGCGGGTCAGTGCTGCGTTCGTCAGCCATCGGTTGCCTCGAGTCGAAGGTTTCGAAAGTCGGCACAGTAACACCACCAGCAGGCCGAAGGCAGGGGTTTTCTGGTCTTATGACACTTCAAGGCACTGGCGTACTTGGCATCCGTTTACGCTTAGCGGATTACAATGTCCGCCAGGATCATTAGGCACTGCTTAACAGTAGGCTCATGCAGCAATCAGACAATCCTTTCAGCGAGGCTTTCGGCAAGGCGGTCGATCTCGGCAACAGGATCGCGGACACGGACCAGAAAGCGGATATCTGGGACATCGCGGATGGCTTGCTCGCGGGAGCCGTGCAGTACTGGCTGTACTCGCGCCAGCCCTGCGCCGATCCGGAGTGCGAGGAATGCCTGATGATCGGCACTGCGGAAAGCCGCCTCGAAGAGCTCCTCAAGCTGGTCCGGCAGTTCGCCGAAGAAAGCGAATACTTCCACTCGCCGACCGACCGGAACGTCGGACGGGCCTGAAGGCCTATTGATTTCCGCTTCCCGCGGAAGTCAACTCCCAATGCGTCGTTTTTTGGCGTGAGAAATACGCCTACGGCGCATGTTTTTGTTTTTACTCGTTGTTTTTCGGCAACGAATGGAAATGGGATTTGAAGCACACCACATTGAGTGGGACGCACTCCACACTTTCCGGCGCGTGATTCGTCCCGGAGGAGCGCGATGGGCCTGTTGAAGAATCTCAAGCTTCGCAATCGAGCCTACGCGTGCGCCTACAACTCGTTCCGATTTGCCGCCCGGCTACGCGGCGATCTGAGCGAGTTCGCCCCCTCGATTGCAGAGACCATTCAGAGCGTTGGCGATGAGCTGGCCGCGCTGGCTCGCGACGGGTGCGCGACAGAAGGCGAGCGTCGCCAACTGATCGAGGGTCTCGAAGGCGCCCTTCGAGCCCTTGGCTTCTCGGACACAGCGCAAGTGCACATCGTCTCGCAACTCGCTCCTCGGATCATGGCGGGCGAGCCTGCGAGCGGAGGCAAGGAAGCCTGGACTCGCATCGCCGTCTGAAGCGAGCGGACCGCAGTTCGATGGTTGATGTTATGTCGCACCCCAGCTCGATGCCGTGCATTTGTAAAATCGCGCTGGTCGTAAGACATCGCCCTCCCGGCACCTGAGATCCACCCCCGTCGCGATCGTCGCACGTCTGCCGAAAGCGACTCTTTCCCTTGACTTGTCGCGGCCACCTGCCGAAGATCCTCTTCGGTGTCAAGGGCAAACTCGCCGAAAGGCGGGGACGCAAAGCTTCCGGTCTAAGGGATCGATTCCTAAGACAGCGGGGTCGCCACTGCAGCAACGTGAGTTGCATTTTCCAGTTCGCTGTCGGACGTCCCGGTCCGATCGCCAAGCGACTGGACGTGGTTCAGAAGCGCGCTCGCATGCGCGCCGCTCCCCGCCCGAAGCGACATTGCGGATCGATGGAACCGTGCGGCCGGTTTGTGCCGCCGAAAGTGGGGAAGTGGCGTGGAACAGAACACGAGCAAGGCAATCGTCGCCGACGACGGAAATCTCGCAGCGACGTTGTTGAACGCAACTGGATCCGGAACCTCTCTGTTCGTGATCAATCTCTGCGCCTCGATGGCGCCGATCGCGAACGCCCCAAAAGCCTTGCCCGGTCTCGAGCAATACCGAATCTATCAAGTCACGCGTCGCGAGGACGGCCGAACTCGCTACCGTTTGCGACTGGGTTTCTTTGCGACAGAAGCCGATGCCGAGGCCGTGCTCAATATCGTGCGCGTGTCGTATCCGACGGCATTCACGACGTGCTTGAGCGACGAGGACAAGAAATTCACGCGCGGCTACGTCGTCGAGCCCGTGACGCCGAAGATGACGGTCGTCGAGAACCGCGCGCATGCAACGGCAGCCGGACCGGCACGCCCGGCAAGCGCGCCGAACGGTTCGCCCGCCGGGTCCCCAAGCGATACGAATCGAATCAACGCTGCGAGTATTCAAGCTGCTGCGCCGAAAAACGCTGCTCCGGCTGCCGCCGCCAAGAAAGCTGCTACGCAGCCAGGTGCGAGCGCTTCCGCACCGGCTTCCAAGGCTCAGCCTGCACCGACAAGTGCACCCACGTCGGCTTCGACTGCTCAAGAGGAAGCTGTCGAAATCGAATTGAGTTGGGAACCGCCAGAGCTCAAAGCATCTCCAGCTACGCCAGAAGCACCCGCTGCACAGGTCGTGGCACCGGCTTTCAAGACTCAAGAGGTCATCAAAGCGCCCGAACCGCCCAAGGCGAAGGAGCCGTCGACCAAATCGGAGGTACAGCCGCAGAAGCCGACCAAACGGACGATCGAAGCACCCTCGAAGCTGCTGGCAGATGTCGAGCTGACGCTCGAGCCAGAATCTGCTGCGCGTGCGAAGAAGCCGGAAGCGCCGGTAGGGAGCAACGAGCCGTTCCGCGTAGGGCGCGGCGCGGAAATTCCCGATACCTCGTTGTCACTCGAAGCGACGGCGACGCATCGTGCACTGGCAACGCAACCGAAAGCGCCGCCAAAGACGACGCAGACCGCGCACACGAAACCGGCAGCTGTGTCGCAGACAACCAATACGCCTCCAACGGCGCCGAACGTCGGTGCGAGCAAGCCGGCCTTAGCGGTCGGACCGTCGACGGACAAGCTCCCGGATATCGATTCCACGCAGACCATTCGTGCGCTGACGAGCGACGAACTCGCCGACGAGAGCAAGGAGAAGTGGTACGCGATCCAGCTCGCCATTTCAGATCAACCGGTGAATCTCGACGCGATGCCGAGGCTCGACATCTTCGAGGCCTATCGGCTCTATTCGGTTGCAACCGCGGGCAGCGGCAAGATCACGCATTCGTTGCGTCTCGGTTTCTTCCGCGAGGAGATCTCCGCGGAAGCTGTATGCGGCTATCTAAAGACGTTCTTCGCAGCACCGACGGTCGTGCGCATCAGCATCGCCGAGCATGCACGCTTCAAGGATCCGCCGGCACCGAAATCGCAACCCAAAGCTGAAGTTCTCGACTTGAGCCAAGCGCGCGATCGCGGCCCGAAGCACATCCCCACTGTGACGATGGAGGTCGAAACGCCGCGTTCCGATACGAGCGCAACCGGGACGTTCAAGACATCCGCCACGGGCGTGCACAAAGCGCTGAGCGCGTCCGGCACACATCGCGCGTTGGGGACGACCGGCACATACAAGAGCCCGCAGTCGGCGTCGAAGTCTTCGCCGCCGGCCACCAAACGGTCCGGGCCGCTGTCGAAGAGCCCGGCTACGGGTAAGCACAAGGCCTTGCGGTCGACGAAGAGCCTCGAGGAACAGCTGCTCGAAGAAGCCCGCGAGATGGAGCTGTCAGCTAGCGGCATTCGCAAGCTCCCGAAGAACAATTCGTTGATTGCGAAGATGTTCAGGCTGGGAAGGGATTGAACCGAGGGCTTGGGACTCGGGGCTCGAGGACCCCGTTTGCCTATTTGCCGCTGCGAATCGCGGCGGCGTGTCGTTGCGCTAAACTCCCTCGCTCACATAGCGAGGCGCTGCCGTGAGTTTTGCGACGACGGATCTTTCCGACGAATTCTTCGACGAAGTTCAGGCCTGCCAATCGATCTTTCGCGACTTCGGCGGCAACGTTCGATTCGCGGGACCCATCGCGACGATCAAGTGTTTCGAAGACAACTCGCTCGTTCGCGATGCTGTGAACGAGCCGGGTCTAGGCCGCGTCCTCGTCGTCGATGGCGGCGGTTCCACGCGGCGAGCCATTCTCGGCGACCAACTTGCAAAGAAGGCCGTCGACAACGGTTGGAGCGGCTTTCTCATCTACGGATGCATTCGCGATAGCGCCGCAATTGCACAGATGCCGATCGGCGTCAAAGCGCTCGGCACGCACCCTCTTCGGACCGAGAAGCGCGGAGAGGGACAACGTGACATCGTGGTGAGGTTTGCCGACGCGACGTTCACGCCCGGCCACTGGCTATATTCAGACGAAGACGGCGTGCTCGTGGCACCTCGCCGCCTGAAATGACGGCGCCCGACAGCCGGAACTGCAATTGAGAACCGTGCGCATCGCGGGCCCCTGTAGCGCCACCTCAGGAGACGGACTGTGAAGATGTCTTATGCGTGTCTTCCTTGGTGTCTTCCTTGCGGCTCTCCCGGTTAGAATCCGACGAGTTGCACTTCGCCAGCCATCGAGGTCAATCATGAGCGACTCGCGTCTCGATCGTCGTACGTTATTGAAGAAGGCTTTGGTCGGAATCGCCGCATTACCGGCCGCCGGTCTCGTTCGCGAGGCAGCAGCGCAGCAGTCGCTGCCCCATCTCGACGAAAAGGATTCGCTGGCGGTTGCGATGGGCTATGTTCACGATGCATCCAAGCTCGATCCGAACAAAGTTCCGCAGTACAAACCGGGCAGCAAGTGCGAGAACTGCGTGCAGCTCGTCGGCAAAGAGGGCGACGAGTGGCGCCCCTGCAATCTGTTCCCGGGCAAGCTCGTCAATGCAAACGGCTGGTGCAAGGTCTGGGTCATCAAGCCGGGCGCAAAAATCTAATCGAACTCAGTGCGCGAAAGACCCGGGCGCAGGGCACTGCGTCCGGGTTTTTCTTTGCGCCTTCAAAAGCCGAAGCTCACCCCGAGCGAACCCGTGTACTGCACGAAGGTGTCGCCCTTCGGCCTGATCGAGCACTCGGCGCTCGGTGGATCCGACACGCAGAAGATTTTCGTGTCGTCTTCGAGCACGGTGATGAATGCACGCAGGTCGAGGCGGATTCCGAAATGATCCGTGATCGGAAAACGGATGCCGCCGCCGACGCTGAACGACAATTTCGTCTCGTCGTCCAAGCCCGCCAGATCCGGCGTGAAGCGCGCCGCACCGATCGTTGCGCCGAAGTACGGCGCCACGTAGCGTGATTGCGGATAAGCGATCGTCCCGCCGATCTGCAGGTATTGAACATCGAGATCCATCGGAGCGGCCCCTTCGACGACGCTCGACTGCTTCGCGTACAGCAGCTCGTATTGACGCTCGGGTACGTCGGCGATGAGATTCAGGAAGATGCCGAAGCTCGTATCGTCTTCGACGTCGCGGTCGGCGCCGGTCGCAGGGTCCTCGAAGCCGCCGCCGGCCATGAATCCCAGGAACGGCGTGATCTCGAATGTGTTCGGTTCCTCTACTTCCTCGGAATGCGCCGCTACGCCTGATCCGAGCATCGCTGCGGCCATTGCGAATCCCAGAACAGCCGCGAACGACCGGGATCCTTCGGCAGCTCGCGAATGGGCAGGTATCGACGATCGATTACGCATGCAACACTCCCGGAGCGCTCGAGCACTGTCGACCGGATCGACCGACCGGAACAGCAGCGAGCGGGGCGCTTAAGGTAACACGATGACCTCGTCGTACTCTCGTCCGACGTTTCGAGGCGACCGAGATCCGCTGTCCGGTTCGGTCCGAATTCACAGGGGAGTCGCTTGAAAGTTTCGGCTCTACTGGTCGTTGCACTGTTCGCGGCCCTGACGTTCGGGCTGTTTGCCTACGTGAATCAGCCCATCGACGAGCCGCGTTGGCCGGCCAGCGTCCAGGGCATGGCGTTTTCACCGTTTCGCGCCGGACAGGATCCATTGCATCGCACTCTGCCGTCGCGCGCTCAGATCGATGAGGATCTGGCCTTGCTCGCACGCGCCGGCGTGCACGCCGTACGCACATATTCATCGCTCGATTCTCTCGGCGACATCCCGGAGCTCGCCGCGAGGCACAAGATTCTCGTGAGCGTCGGCGCATGGCTAGATCGTGCGCGCGAAACGAATCAAGCGGAGATCGCTGCGGCCATCGAGCTTGCGCGGCGCCACTCGAACGTCATTCGCCTGTTCATCGGTAACGAGACGATTCTCCGCGGCGATCTCACCGTCGCCGAGCTCGGTGTCGAGCTCGACCGCGTACGCGCCGCTGTCAGCCAGCCGGTGAGCACGGCAGAGCCGTGGCACGTGTGGGTCGATCACCCCGAGCTTGCAGAGCACGTCGACTTCATCGGCGTGCACTTGCTGCCTTATTGGGAGGGCATCGCCGTCGACGAGGCGATCGACTACCTCGCCTCGCGGATCGAAATTCTCGAGCGCACGTTTCCCGACAAGCCGATCGTGGTCGCCGAAGCCGGGTGGCCCTCGGAGGGCCGCACCCGGGGCGCAGCGATTGCATCGCCGAGCAATCAGGCTTTGTTCCTGCGTCGCTTCCTGCAACGGGCCCACCAGGAAGGCTACGTCTACTACTTGATGGAAGCGTTCGACCAGCCCTGGAAGACGCGTTACGAGGGCTCGGTCGGCGCGTACTGGGGCATTTACGACGTCGAGCGCCGGCCGAAATTCGCGTTCGTCGAGCCGATCGTGCGCGTGCCGGAATGGCAGACGCTCGCCGGCATTTCGGTTGCGATCGCCGCCGTCGTGCTCGGCATGTTTTATATGAATAGCAGCACGCTCGGCACGCGCGGCAGAAGCCTGCTCGCCATCGTCGCCTACGGCGTATCGGCCGCCGCCGTCTGGATCGTCTACGACTACTCGCAACGCTATCTCACGTTCACGAGCGTGATCGTAGGCACCGTGATGATCCTCGGCACGCTCACCGTCGTCGCAGTGTTGCTCGCCGAAGCTCACGAGTGGGCCGAGGCGCATTGGGCCAAGCGCCGCCGAGTGCTCGATACGAGCGCGTTGGGCGATTACCGCCCGAAGGTTTCCATTCACGTGCCGGCCTACAACGAGCCGCCGGACATGCTCATCGCGACACTCGATGCGCTCGCACGCCTGGACTACGACGACTACGAAGTCATCGTGGTCGATAACAACACCGAGGATCCTGCAGTCTGGCGACCCGTCGAGGAGCACTGCCGCCGCCTCGGCGAGCGCTTCAAGTTCTACCATGTTGCGCCGCTGTCGGGCTTCAAGGCGGGCGCGCTCAATTTCGCGCTCGAGCGAACGGCGAAGGATGCCGAGATCGTCGCCATCATCGACAGCGACTACCAAGTCGATCCGCATTGGCTGCGCGATCTCGTGCCGGCGTTTCGCGACGAACGCGTTGCGATCGTTCAGGCACCTCAGGACTACCGGGACGATAGGCAGGATGCTTTCAAGGCGATGTGCTATGC
>DATCLP010000138.1:0-3636 GCA_036563855.1 Steroidobacteraceae bacterium
GATGACCTCATGGTGCGACCGTTCGACGTACCATCGATTCGCCGAATCGCGGACCGTGACCTGTGAACCCATCTGGTAAACTGCAGCGCACATTCTGAATCCGGTAACGAATGCGCCATTAACGCACATTCCAAGCGTGCCCCGGGTCCGGCACATCACGGCGACCCTGTGACCCATTTGGACGATGCGAGCGACGCTGTGACTGCTGATCGGCCCGATAGCGCACTGCCCCTGGTCGACGCGAGACGCGTCGTCGTCAAGGTCGGTTCCGCATTGCTGGTCGATCGTGCGACCGGCCAGGTGAACCGAGCATGGGTGGAGAGCCTGGCGGCCGATATCGCTCGGTTGCGCGAGCGCGGCCAGGAGGTGCTGCTGGTTTCTTCGGGTGCTATTGCGCTCGGCAGGCGGGCCTTGGGCCTCGAGCCCGGGAAGCTCCGGCTCGAGGAAAGCCAGGCGGCTGCGGCAGTCGGCCAAATCCGCCTTGCGCACGCATGGACGGAAGTCCTCGAACGCCACGGTCTGACCGTCGCGCAGATTTTGCTGACATTGGACGATACGGAGCAGCGGCGCCGCTATTTGAACGCGCGCAGCACGCTTGCAACGCTGCTCAAGTTCGGCTCCATCCCCGTCATCAACGAGAACGATACGGTCGCAACGGCGGAGATTCGCTACGGCGACAACGACCGGCTGGCCGCTCGCGTCGCTCAGATGATGAGCGCGGACTGTTTGATATTGCTGTCGGATGTCGATGGCATGTACACGGCCGATCCGACGAAGAATCCGAACGCCGAGTTCATGCCCGAAATCCGGGCAATTACGCCCGAGATCGAACGCATGGCGGGCGGCGTCGCCTCCGATGTCGGTAGCGGGGGGATGGCAACCAAAGTGGCGGCGGCGAAGATCGCGGTCGCGGCGGGATGTCATATGTGTATCGCGAGGGGCCGCGATCTGAATCCGTTGCGCCGGATCGAAGAGGGCGGGCGCTGCACGTGGTTCTATCCGAGCGCCTCGCCGCAAACCGTACGCAAGCAATGGATTGCGGGGACGTTGAAACCGGCAGGCGAAGTCTTTGTCGATGCGGGTGCCGTCAAAGCGTTGCTCAGCGGGAAGAGCCTATTGCCGGCGGGCGTCGTGAAGGTTCGAGGCCTGTTCGAGCGCGGCGATGCCGTCATCGTGCGCGACGAGCAGGGCGTTGAGCTCGCCCGCGGTCTCTCCGCGTATTCGAATGTCGACGCAGATCGGCTGAAAGGGCGTAGGTCGGCCGAGATCGAAGCGCTGCTCGGTTATCGAGGTCGCGACGAGCTGATCCATCGCGACGATTTGGTGTTAACGGGGTTGCGCTGATTACACGAAGGTCGGCGACGGCGGATTCCGCCGTCGCGACGATTCTGACTGTTACTGGCGATTGACCGGGATGTCGTAGTAATGCGAGGCCGGCGGATCGCTCGCCGGAAACGTGCCCTTCAGCGCATTGTCGATCTCGGGCTCGCTCGGCCGCTGACGGTCGCGTCGGTGACGTACGAACGACGCGATGAGCGGGGCGGCAATGAGCGCGACGCCTCCGATCAGCGCAAGCGCACGTAACGCACCGAGCCCGCGTCCGGACGATTCGGCAGAAGGACCCGCGACCCAATCCTCGCTGGAGCTTCGATTGCGCATGTGGCCTCCTTCGTTGCTGCGTTAGGAGGACGCACTGCGGCTGCCCGCAGTTCCGGCTCTACCCGAAACGCACGTCTTACTCGCGCTACATCTTCGGCGGAACGATCGGGTGCGAAGCGGAAAGGCCGCCGTCGACCGCAAATGCCTGCCCGTTCACGTAGGACGACTCGTCGCTGGCAAGGAACAGCGCCATATACGCAATTTCGATCGGTGCACCCGCGCGGCGCAATGGATTCAATTGCCCGATCTTGTGCTCAGTTCCTCGGGAGCGCGCCATTTCGAAGATCGGACGCGTCATACCGGTCTCGATGAGGCCTGGGCAAATCGCGTTGATGCGCACGCCCGTGCCGCTCAATTGATACGCCGTCGTTTGCACCAAGCTGATGACGCCGGCCTTGCTGGCGCTGTAAGGAGAGCCGCCGGCGCCGGAACGCAAGCCGGCCACGGAGGCCGTGCAAATGATCGAACCCTTGTTGCGCGGGGTCATGACGCGGGCCGCGTGCTTCACGGCGAGGAAGGTGCCGAGCAGATTGACCTTGAAGATGTTGGTCCAGAGCTCGACGGTTTGATCTTGCAGCGGGACGATGCCCCCGCTGATACCCGCATTCGCGAAACACACGTCGAGCGCGCCGTATTCGCGGACAGCGGTGTCGATCGCTTCGGCGATATTGGCCTCTTCAGACGAATCCTTGACGAAAGTTGTGACCTTGCCGCCTTCCTTTCGGATCTGCGCTGCGGTCTCTTCGACGTCGGGCGAGCGATCCAGCACGACGAGATTGGCGCCTTCGGAGGCGAACAGGATCGCGCTCGCGCGCCCAATACCGCTGGCCGCACCGGTCACGAGGGCCGTCTTACCTTCCAATCGCTTCATGGTTCTTCGATGCTCCTGTTCTTGTGTTCTTGCGACGCGCTCAGTGTCTCACACCTGTCGGCGCCGGTGAGCGATCGCACGGGCGTGCTCGACGCTTCTTGATCGCCTGGCCCAACGCCGGTCGCTGTGGCATTGTGCGCAGCCGTTGTGGACTGGGATGACGCTTAAGTCAAATCATGAATGCAGAAGGCTTGTTGCAGCAGGATTTCGGTCTCATCGCCGACTTGGTTCGGGCCCACGCGCAGGAGCAACCCGACCATCGCGCGCTCGTCAAGGATGAGGACGTGCTCACGTACGGGCAGCTCGATGCGTTGATGGATCGCATCGCTGCTTCGCTGCAACGCGACGGCTTGCAATGCGGCGACGTCATCGCGATCTGCGCGCTGTCCTCCGTCGAATATGCAGCGGTGTTTCTCGGGGCGCTGCGCGCAGGCGTCGTCGTCGCACCGCTTGCACCGTCGGCAACGCCGGAGAGCTTGATCGGCATGCTGGTCGATTGCGGCGCGAAGAAATTCTTCATGGACGACAGCGTTGCGAAGGCGTTGGCGAGCGCGCCATTGCCGAAAGGCGTCGAAGTGATCGGCCTCGACGGCGGCGACTTTGCGCTGCCCCTGCAGCAATGGCTCGCACCGAACGGTGTTCAGCCGAAACCCGTTGCAATCGGCCCGAACGCACCGTTCAACATCATCTATTCCTCCGGAACGACCGGCACGCCAAAGGGCATCGTTCAGCCACACAAGATGCGTTGGGCGCACGTGAAGCGCGCGGCCGGCGCCGGCTACAACCGCCAAGCCGTCACGATCTGTTCGACGCCGTTGTACTCGAACACCACGCTCGTCAGTTTTTTCCCCGCGATCGCCGGCGGGGGCACCGTGGTATTGATGGCAAAGTTCGATGCGGTGAAGTTTCTCGAGCTCGCGCAAAAGCATCGCGCGACGCACGCGATGCTCGTTCCCGTGCAATATCAGCGCATCATGGACGTTCCGGACTTCGACAAGTACGACCTGTCGAGCTTCGTCATGAAGTTCTGCACCAGCGCGCCGTTCTCCGCGGCATTGAAAGCGGACATCTTGAAGCGTTGGCCGGGCGGTCTGACTGAGTTCTAC
>DATCLP010000139.1:0-2466 GCA_036563855.1 Steroidobacteraceae bacterium
ACTTCGGGTCGCCCGCGCAAACGATCCATGCAGACGATGCGGGGATAGAACATGGCAGCACAGTCGCTGTGAAACCCGAGCTTGGAAATGCCACCGATCGCGGCTTGGGGCGAATCCCAGCTCTCGGGCGGATCGACAATGAGAATCATGCGCTGCTCGCGGCACAACCGCTCCGCAGCGAGCAACGTGCTCGCGCCGACGTCGGTCGTGCGGCTGAGCGGCGGGATGTACAGAAAGGCGATCTCATCGACGTCGCGCAGCGCGAAGAGCCCGGTGCGCTCCGATTCCGACCCGATGATGTCGTAGTCGGTGAGCGGTTTGCCGTCGTCGCCATCAGGATTCGACATCGCATAGCCGGGAAGCTGCGTTCCGGGTTTGAGCGTTGCTTTCGGTCGCGATAGCGGCACTTCGCCGCGAACGCGCACCATCGTCGAATCGGCGAGTACGGCCTTCACGAATCGCGCATCGCTCGGATCCATCGACACGCCCAGGAAGCTCTCTTGGGCCTCGATGCGCTCGGACCCCGGCGAGCGCACGCGCTGTACGGTCAGGTTGAAGCGCAGCTGATCGCCTAAATCGAGCCGATCGAAATCGACCGCCGCGCGCAGGAACTCACGGGTTCCGGGGGCAACCGCCTCGAGCGTCAGCGTGCCCGTTTCGCAGGGCAACGAGACCGTGACGGGCGCTGCGCTGTTTGCAACGCGAACGATGACGGCCTGACGGCCGCCCTGTTCGAAGAATTGCTCGACCGCATAAGACAGCGGGCTCGGTTGCCAAAGGCCGCCGAACACTTGTTGAAAATCGGCGAAGCTGCGCACGAGAACCGGCGTGTTCAGCGGTCCGCGCAGCGTACGGCCGACGAAGGCCGTTCGTTGCGCGCTGGTACGCGCAATCGGCCGTTCAGCGGTCGGCACTTCGATCACTTTGATACCGTCGAGCGATCGCTCCGGCACCCTTCGCCCCTCGTATTTCTTGTTGTACCGAACGTTAGCACAGAAGCGCCGCAGATAGGCGATGCCCGAAGGGCCTAAGCTCAGTCTGCATCTAGCCTGTAAAGAACTGCGACGCCGGCCTCGCGAGGCGATGCAGCGAGAAGGCAGAGCCGCCGTTGGTGGGGCGGGAGGCTATAGAGACTGTGCGGAAAACGTGTCGCATTGCGCGAGCGATCCGCCCTCGAGCCCAAGCCGGAACCAGCGCACGCGCTGCGCCGATGTTCCGTGCGTGAACGATTCCGGCGGCGCGCGACCTTGCGAGAGCCGGTCGTCGCCGATCGCGCTCGCAGCGTTGAGGCCTTCTTCGACATCGCCCTCTTCCAGGAAAGGTCTCGAACGTTCGGCATAGTGCGCCCACAAGCCCGCGAAACAATCGGCCTGCAATTCCTGGCGTACCGATATTGCATTGGCTTCGGCTGCTGATGCACGGGCGCGAGCTGCCTGCGTGCGCTGAGAAATACCGAGCAACGTCTGCACGTGATGGCCGACTTCATGGGCGATGACGTAGGCCTGCGCAAAATCTCCTGGAGCGCCGAAGCGGCGGTGCAGCTCGTCGTAGAACGTGAGATCGATGTAGACCTTGCGATCGACAGGACAATAGAAAGGACCGGAGGCCGCTTGCCCGATCCCGCACGCCGTTTGAACGGCTTCGGAGAACAACACGAGCGTCGGTGGTTCGTACGTGCGTCCGGCAGCCGCGAAGATTTGTCCCCAAGTATCTTCTGTATCCGCAAGCACGACGCTGACGAGCTCGCGCGCACTCGCTTCGCCCGCGGACTCTTCGTAAGGAACGCGTTGCTCCTGAACGCCGGTTTGCGTCGACTGCAAAACGATTCCGGGATCGACACCGAAATACGCCGCGATCAAGGCCAGCACGACGGTACCGATACCGATGCCGCCTGCCCGTCCAAGTCGAATGCCGCGGCGGTCCTCGATATTCGTGCTTGCGCGACGTCCGCCTAATCGCATCGTCACTCTCCCTCTGCCCGGGCTCTCTGCAAACGCCCGACCGCACGATCCGTTCCCGAACGGTAACAAGGGCTAAAACCTATCAAAACGTCATGAGCGGCCGCGGGTCGCGTTTTGAGGAGCAGGGACCCTACACCCGCAACCCGTACGAGCGTACCCAACGGCTCCTTGCGCGTTGCGTCAGCGTGCTGGAGCAAACAAGCGGACGTTGCGCCGCTTGAACAAAGGAACGAGCAGCATTCCGGCAACGAATCCGCCGATGTGGGCACCGAAGGCCACGCCGCCCTGACCTGGTGCAGTCATGGCGCTGCTGATGAGTTGAAGAACGAACCACAAAGCGAGGACGATGCCGGCCGGCAACCGCATCGTGTGAAGGATGAATCCGAACGGAACGGCCACCAGCACACGTGCGTGCGGGAACAACAACAAGTACGCGCCCAATACGCCTGAGATCGCTCCGCTCGCACCGACCATCGGGATCTGCGAATTCGGATCGGGTAGCGCC
>DATCLP010000140.1:0-6259 GCA_036563855.1 Steroidobacteraceae bacterium
GGGGTAAACTTCCAAAATTTCAAGAGCATAACGTGATTTCTTGTCAAAGATCGTAAGTCGCGACGAGCACCCCTGTCGAAGATACTCAGCATTCGACGAGCCTGGATTGTTGACACCTGCTCCGAGGATCGTCTATGTAGCGACAACGATATTGTCAACGATCTGGGCTACACGTGGGGAACAAACGTTCGTCGCGCGTGCGCGTGGTTCGTGCGCTCGCGGTGCTCTCCAGCCTTTGGTTCGCGTCGCACGTAGCAGCGAGCGACGTGTTCGATGTCGTGCCGCCAGTTCGCGAGGCGCAGTTCAAACGCTACGAGCGTTTCGCGGAGTATGCGCCGGTGCGGGACGGTACGCGACTTGCGGTCACGCGCTACGTACCTGCAGGCGGTCCAGCGCAAACACGCTTTCCGACGCTGCTGTGGTACTTGCCCGGTCACCGAGAAAGCGTCGATCCGAAGACCGCTGCGCTTCACTCTGCAATGAGCGAAGCGGATCTGGCGTTCTTCACCGGGCGCGGCTATGTCGTTGCGATCGCGGAGATGCGAGGCAGCGGTGCCTCGTTCGGTTGGCGCGAGCTCGACCGGGGTCCGCAGATCGGCAAGGACGGCAAGGATCTCGTCGAATGGATCGTGCGTCAGCCGTGGTCGGACGGACGCGTCGGCATGATCGGCGCGTCGTATCAAGGCTTCTCGCAATATGCGACGGCTGCCGAACGGCCGCGAGGATTGCTCGCGATCTTTCCGGAAATTGCCGGCTTCGACGATTACACGTCGATGTTCTATCCAGGCGGCATCCTGAACATCTCGTTGTCGCAGTTCGCGCCCGCCAACATCGTCCGTGACGATCTCAATTACTACGAGCCGTCCGGACGGCGACCGCGTCTGCCTTCCGCACCTGTCGTCGATGAGGACGGGGACGGCGAGCTTGCCGACGAGATACCGCTCGACAAGGACGGCGACGGCGATTTCCTCGACGAAGGTCCACCGACGTATCGCGACGGCGTCAAACGTTCGGACATCTATTACCGCGCGACGCTGGAGCACCGCGCGAATTCGAACCTGACGATCGACAAGCTTCGCGAAGCGCCGTTTCGCGACTCGAAGCTTGCGGGCACGAAATACAGCTTTGCCGACATCGATCCCGCAGGTCGTCCTGCTGCGATAGCGAGTTCCGGCATCGCCGTCTACAACCGCGGCGGGTGGTTCGACTATCACGCGCGGGATACCACGATGTGGTTTGCGACGCTGCACGGACGCACGCCCACGCGCTTGATGATGGTACCGACGGCTCACGGCGGTTTGCCGAGCGAGACGGGCGATTCGCTGTATCGCGCCGGGCCCTATCTTGCGTTGTTCAACGACAAACAGACGACGAACGCGCTCATGAACCGCGAGAAGCTGCGGTTCTTCGATCATTACGTGCTCGGTCTCGACAACGGTTTCGATCGCGAGCCGCCGGTGCTCATTTACGTGATGGGCAAGGGTTGGCGGCGCGAGTCCGAGTGGCCGCTCGCGCGAGAGCGTCGTGTGCGCTATGCGTTCGATGCGAACGGGCGATTGAGCGAGACGGCTGTTGCCGAAGGCGCGGACGAATATCGCGTCGACTTTCGGTCGAGCACGCTTACCGCAGGGGCGAACCGTTGGAATTTCGCTTTGGCGACGGCGACGAAACCGATGTCGCTCGATGAGTCTGCGCCGAACCGTTTGCGTTACGACACGGAGCCGCTCGCAACCGACGTGGAAGTGACCGGCCATCCGATCGTGGAGCTCGTCGTTTCGTCGACTGCGCCCGACAGCGATTTCTTCGTGTATCTCGAGGACGTTGCGCCGGACGGTTCGGCGCTGCTCGTCACCGAAGGGCAACTGCGCGCGAATTTCCATCGACTGCAGCCGAACGATTCGATGCTGAAAGGGCGCGCGCGCATCGACGTCAAGCCCGAACTGCCCTGGCAAGGTTTCAGAAAAAAGGATTACGTGCCGGCGCCGTTCGCGAATGGCAAGACGGTGCGCTTGAAGCTCGATCTCATGCCGACCTCGTGGGTCTTCAAGCGCGGGCATCGCATCCGAGTGTCGTTGACGGGCGCAGATCACCCGAGCTTCGCACTGCATCCGCAGCTCAGCCGATCGAACGACCCGAACGATCCGGCGAACGTCGTGCCCACGTGGTCGATCAAGCGCGGTCCCGGTATGTCGGCGATCGAACTGCCGGTGATTCCGGAGGCTAGCGACTGACGAGTCGTGACTGGGATCCGTGATTCGTGATTCGTGAGCCGTACATGGCGTGCACCGAATTTGCGCGACCCATGCTTGACGAGCTCGCAGATTAGGCGCCGACAACACAACCGACGGGGGGAATTATGATTCGTAATCACGTATTGCGCAGTGCCTGCCGATGCGTCCTGGGTGCGGCAGCGGTTTCGTGTGTTAGCGGCATTGCATCCGCGCAAACCGCGAGCCAGGCGAGCGAAACGACGCAGGAAGTCATCGTGACCGGTACGCGCATTCGCGGCATCGAGCCGGTCGGCTCGCCGGTGATCGCCGTCGGTCAGGAAGAAATCGCCCGCGCCAGTGTGACGTCGACAACGGATCTCCTGCGACAGCTTCCGCAAATCAACAGCTACGGCGCCGACGAAACCACCGTGAGCGGCGGAACGGCTGTACAAGGCTCGATTCTCAACAACACGTACGCACGTGCTGCCAATCTGCGCGGTCTCGGTACGACTGCGACACTGCTGCTGATCAATGGACATCGTGTCGCACCGGGCGGACATTCGGGCCAGCTGGTCGACATGGATGCGATCCCGCAAGCCGCGATCGCCAATGTCGAGGTCGTCGCCGACGGCGCCTCGGCGCTTTACGGCTCCGATGCGGTGGCAGGAGTGGTCAACTTGGTCTTGCGGCGCGATTACGAGGGTGCCGAGACGACCTTGCGCTACGGTGCCGCGGATGGCACCGATCAGTACTTGGCTTCGCAGACGTTCGGTACGGTGTGGGATCGCGGTTCGTTCTTCGCTGCACTCGAATACTCGCGCCGCAACGCGCTCAACGCCAGCAAGCGGCGCAAACAATACAACGACGATTTTCGTCCGTACGGCGGCAGCGCGCCGCCGTCGTTGGCGAGTCCCGGGAACGTGGTCATCGGCGGCGTCGCCTATCCGATACCGTCCAACCAAGACGGCAGCAATGTCACACTCGGCTCGCTTGGGCCGGCCGGACAACCGAATCTGCTAAGCGTGTGGGAGGGACAGGATGTCATTCCCCAACAAGAACGCACGTCGTTCGTCGCCACCTTCGCGCACGAGTTGGCGGATAGAGTCGAATGGTTCGCCGATGCGCAGTTCTCGCGGCGCGAGTACGAAATCGACATCGGACCGGCCAACAGCGGTGCGGGAGGTTTCGTCGTTCCGGCTTCCAATCCGTTCAGTCCGTGCGCAGCCGGCAAGCCGACGGACAACGCGCAAGGCATTGCGTGTCCGCCGAACGGCAATCTGAACGTGCAGTATTCGTTCATTCACGATCTCGGTCCGCGCCATCGCACGGGCAATTCGCAGATGTGGAGCATCCGCAGCGGCATCGAAGTCGACTTCGGCGACTGGACGACGTCGTTCGCCGCAAGCTACAGCCGCAATCGCGAGCTCGTGCGTTGGCCGAACGTCCACTCGACAGCGGCGGCGGCGGCGATTGCGGGTCAAGCGTCGTTCATCTACGAGGGAGCTCCGGCTGTGCTCGTGCGCCCGGCCGGTATGCCGCCGCTCAACGTGTTCTGCGGCGGCATGGCGTGCAACGACCCAGCGACATTGGCGTTCATCTTGTCGCGCACGGATCAGACTGCGGACTTCGAATACACGAACGTGACGATCAACGGCGACGGGTCGCTGTTCGATTTGCCGGGCGGCGTGGTCCGGCTGGCGATCGGCGCCGAGTACCGCTACGACAAGCTGGACAACAGCAACGGCACGACGGTATTCGCGGACGCGAGGCTGAGCACGCTCAACTTGACCGGCGCGAATCGCGACGTGCTCGCAGGGTACGGCGAGCTCTATGTGCCCCTCGTCGGGGCGGCAAATTCGGTCACGGGCGTCCAGCGGCTCGAGCTGAGCTTAGCTGCACGCTACGAAGACTATTCGGATTTCGGTACGACGACGAATCCGAAGGTGGGCGTGACGTGGGCACCAATCGACGCTTTGCGCGTGAGCGCCACGTACGGCCGTTCGTTCCGAGCACCGACACTGTCCGACATCGATCCGGCGAGCACGGGCGTGCGACGCGCCGTGGCGCTGACGCCGGCACAGGCAGCGGCTGCGGGATTGCCCGCACTGCCAAACCTGTCTGCGCTGCTGACGCAAGGCGGGACGGAGGGGATCCAGCCCGAGCGCGCGAAGACGTGGTCGTTCGGCATCGACTTCACGCCGATTCCCGAGCTTGCGCTGTCGGCGAGCTATTACCGCATTGAATACGACGGTCGCATCGACTCGCCAGCCTTGAACGCGGGTGTGCCGACGGCGCTCGCGCAACGCGACTTGTACGCACCGCGACTCGTGCTCAATCCGTCGTACTACGCATCCAGCACGGTCAGCCAAGCGGAGTTCGATGCGCAAGCGCTCGCGATCATTAACAGCACGCGCCCGGCATTCAGCGGCGTACCGCCGGCGTTGTCGGACATCGTGGCCATCGTGAAGGGCAATCGCGACAATACCGGCTCGCTCGAAACGAGCGGTATCGATTTCGCTGTGCGTTACGCAGGTCAGCTGGGCTTCGGCGGACTGCGTGCAGGAGTGTCGGGTACCTACGTGTTCAACTACGAATACTCGATTCTGCCGACTGCGCCGGTGATCGACTACGTGAACGAATTCAATGCGATCGGTTCTCCGCTGCAGTTCCGTGCGCGCGGCGAGCTCGGCGTCGATATCGGCGGATTCTCCGCAACTGCGTTCGTCAACTACAGCAACTCGTACCGATTCCCGCGCAATCTCCTGCCGCCTGCCGCACCGGCGCGCTACGAGCGGGTCGACTCCTATACGACGGTCGATGCGACGCTTGCGTACGAGTTTGCAAACGGCACGGCGTTCGAAGGCATGCGCCTGGCCCTCTCCGTGCAAAATCTGTTCGATGAGGATCCGCCGCTCGTCGTCAACGGCGGCCCGAGCCCCATCTTGTTCGATCCGACGAATGCCAGCGCGTTGGGCAGGCTCGTCTCCTTGCAGATGACGAAGCGGTGGTGAGGGCGATGCGTCTCGCAAGCTTGTTCGCAGCGTTGAGCGCTTTCGCAACGGGCGTCGTCGACGCGCGCGAGGCGGTCATGGAGGAGACGTCCGGTTTGCCGGGTTACACGATCTATCGGCCGGCGCAACCGCTCGAAGGAGAAGCACGCTGGCCGATCGTTGCATGGGCAAACGGCAGTTGTGCCAATCTCGGCAACAGTTACGCGTCGCTGCTGACGGAAATCGCCTCGCACGGCTATTTCGTCGTCGCGATCGGGCCCATCGGCGAGCCGCCGAAGCGGCCTCCGCCGCCGCGCCAAGCGGTTGCCGGCACACCGGAGGAGCAGTTGCGTACGCTCGTTGCAACGAGCGGTCCGGCACCGACTCGACCCGAACAGCTCATCGATGCGATCGACTGGGCAATTGCGGCGAGTCGCGCCGGGCCGTTCGCAGGGCGCATCGATCCGGAACGAGTCGCGGTAGCCGGCCACAGCTGCGGCGGTTTGCAGGCGATCGCCGTGTCCGACGATCCTCGCATCGATACGACGATTGCGTTGAACAGCGGCATTTTCGAGCAGCCAAGGGTGAAGGTCGACAAGTCCGCGCTCGATCGTCTACATGCGCCGATCGCTTATTTCATCGGCGGACCTGGCGACATTGCGTATGCGAACGCCGAGGACGACTTTGCGCGAATCACGAAAGTACCGGTCCTGAAAGCCAACAACGATTTCGGGCACGGCGGGCGACTGAGAGAGGAGCGGGGCGGGCCCACAGCAGTCTGGGTCGTGCGCTGGCTCGACTGGATTCTCAAAGACGATGCCGAGGCGGGGAAAGCGTTCGTCGGACCCGACTGCGGCTTGTGCCGCGAGCCGGGATGGCAGGTGGAGCGCAAAGGTTTGGGTGAACGACGCTAGCGGTCGCGAGCACCGCAACGCGCTCAGCCGATTCGGATACGGTTGCCGTCGCGCACGAACGGCGTGTCGATGCCTGCTTCGGCAGTCACGGCCGTTTGATAGCCGACGACTTCGTCGAACGCGGAATCGCCGGGACGAACGACGT
>DATCLP010000141.1:0-3315 GCA_036563855.1 Steroidobacteraceae bacterium
GACGCGCACCTTCTCCGCACGCTTCACTTTGTCGTAGATGCCCGGCACCGAGAGGCACCCCTCCTCGCTTTCCGCCGTCCCTTCACGCGAGAGGATTTCGGGATTGATCAGCGCGATCGGTTGGCTGCGATCCTCCGAGACATCGATGACGATGACCCGCTTGTGGACATTGACCTGCGTCGCCGCAAGACCAATGCCCGGCGCGGCGTACATGGTCTCGAACATGTCGTCGATGAGCTTGCGAATGCTCGCATCGACTTGAGCGACGGGCGCGGCCTTCGTTCGCAGCCGCGGATCGGGATATTCAAGGATAGGAAGTAGAGCCATGGCACGAAGATGGCTGCAGCGAACGAAAAAATCCAGTAGGCAGGAACGATCGGTCCATTAGATGCCGCCGATCGCCGGTTATTCCGCCTCCAGTTGCGACCGACCGTGTCCGCCCCTGGAAACGCGTCCCACCCCTCCGTCCGCGCGGGTCAAGTGAGAACCACGTCTCGCCCTCAAAGCGCGTTCGTACACTCCTTGTAATGATGCTGATAAAGTTCGGTCGCCGTTCAACTTAATGTCGGTGTTTCAGCTTCAGTCGGGCACTTTGGTGCGGTGCAGCGGAGCACAGGCTCGAGCGGCAACCGTGGGGCGCAATTACAAGCGGTTAACGCGCGCTCGCGGTCGCGGACGTCCTCCGGTTCAAAATGGAGCTTGATAAGCGCATGAAATCGGCGACTTTTTCACTTCGCGCAACCCTCGTGCTCGGCCTCGCTGCAGGGCTGACGGTGTTCACCGGGCTCACGGCAATCGCGCAGGACTCGACGCGCACGATCGCGACCGGCAGCAATATCCCGCTGGCTGAAAATGCCCCGGACGAATACGTCGTCAAACCCGGCGACACGCTCTGGGACATCTCCAAGACGTTCCTGCGCGATCCGTGGTACTGGCCGGAGATCTGGTACGTCAACCCGCAGATCGAGAACCCGCACCTTATCTATCCCGGCGACGTGCTGAAGCTCGTCTATATCGACGGCCGGCCGCGCCTGACGATCGCCGAACGCGCCGAAGGCGGCGCCGGCACGAAGCGCTTGTCGCCGCAGGTCCGCCGCGAGCCGCTGAGCCGTGCAATCGCCGCGATCCCGCATGAGGTCATCGCAAGCTTCACCAGTCGGCCGGTCTTGCTCGACAAGAGCCAAGTGAACCGCGCGCCGTACGTCGTCGCGATGCGCGACGGCCACGTGATCGGCGGCGCTGGCAACGAAATCTATGCGCGCGGTATCAAGGATGCGCAACCCGAATCGCGCTTCAGCATCATTCACGTCGAAGGCGAGATCGTCGATCCCGATACGAGGAAGGTGCTCGGTTACGCCGGTGTGTACGTCGGCTCGGGCTCGGTGGTAACGCCCGGCGACCCGGCGAAGCTCATGCTCACGGAAAGCACGCGCGAAGCGTTGCAGGGCGACAAGCTCTTCCCGGAGTCCGTCGAAGCCGGCGCTGATTTCGTGCCGCATGCGCCCGAAAAGCCGGTCGATGCCGCCGTCATCGCCGTTCGCGATCTGACCGTCATGGGTCAATACCACGTCATCGCGCTGAATCGCGGCTCGCGAGCCGGACTCGAACCGGGCCACGTACTGGCGATTCAGAAAACCGGCGACGTGGTGATGGACAGGTATTCGAAGGGCGGTCTCAACGCGGCCTCCGTCGTCAGCAAGCGCGGCAAGCCGGTGCAACTGCCGCCTGAGCGCGTCGGCGTCGCCATGATCTACAGCGCCTACGAGGACATGAGCTTCGCGCTGGTCATGGAAGCCACGCACGAGATCCACGAAGGCGATCGCGCGACCAATCCCTGAAGAACTTGCTGGGAGCTGCGCGCCGCTGATCGGCGCGCGGCTTGCGTCTCGGCACGACGACGCGTCAGTATTGAGCGTCGTCAGTCGCAGCTTCGTGAACTCATGGATGAGCTCACCGCTTCTCTCGCACTCGCACGCGTTTCCGGCCTGGATGCGCGCACCGTCCGCACGCTGTTATCCGGATTCGCCGACTGCGTCGAGCTCGCGAGCTCAACGCCTGCGTCGCTGCGCAGCCGCGGCGTTCCGCCGGCCGTCATCGCTTCATTGCGGCGGGCGCTCACGCAAATTGACGGCGATTTGCGATGGCTGGAAACGCCAGGCCATCACTTCGTTCCATGGCATAGTCCGCTGTATCCGCCGCTCTTGAACGAGCTACCCGATCCGCCCGTTGCATTGTTCGTGCGCGGCAACCCGTCGTTGCTCGGCATGCCCCAACTTGCGATCGTCGGTTCGCGCAATCCCACGCCGGGCGGTCGCGAGACAGCGCGCGAATTCGCAGCGCATCTCGCACGGTGCGGATTCGTCATCACGAGCGGGCTTGCCAGCGGAATCGATACTGCGAGTCATGCCGGCGCACTCGAAGCGCGGGGAACGACGATCGCCGTATGCGGCACCGGGCTCGATATCACGTATCCGCGCAGCAACTCAGACCTTGCAGATGAAATCGCGGAACGCGGCGCGCTCGCGAGCGAGTTCCCGCTCGGGACACCGCCGAAACGCGCGAACTTTCCGCGACGCAACCGAATCATTTCGGGCCTGTCTTTGGGCACGCTCGTCGTCGAGGCGGCCCTCAGAAGCGGTTCGCTGATCACGGCACGACTCGCTGCCGAGCAAGGCCGAGAGGTATTCGCGATCCCCGGCTCTATCCGCAACGCGCAGGCGCGCGGCTGTCATCGCCTGATCAGAGACGGCGCCAAGCTGGTCGAAACGCCGGACGACATATTCGAAGAGCTGCGCCCACTTACCGCCGCTTTGGCTACGCTCGGATCGGGCATTCACGCACCAGACCGAGAGGCGAATCCCGACAGCCTATTGCACAAGGGATACCAAATCCTGTTAGATGCGCTCGGCTTCGAGCCGGCCGGCGTGGACCTTCTGGTCGAGCGTACCGGGCTTCGAGCCGACGAGGTGGCTTCGATGTTGCTCGTCCTCGAACTCGAGGGACGCGTCGAATCCTGCCCTGGCGGTCTCTACCACCGGCACGCCGAAAGAGAGTGAAATGAAGGAAAGCGTTCTCGATATCCTGATTTACCTATTCGAGAATTACTTCGACGCCGACATCGAGTCAGCACCCGAGCCCGATCGCGATACTCTGAAGTACGAGCTGGAGCGCGCCGGATTTTCCGAACGTGAGATCGAGCGCGCCTTGGATTGGTTGCAAAAGCTCTCGGCAGATCCGCTACGCGACACGGTCGCACCGACTTCCAGAGCCATCCGCATTTTCGATGCCCGTGAATTGGCGCGGTTGGATACGGAC
>DATCLP010000142.1:0-3729 GCA_036563855.1 Steroidobacteraceae bacterium
ATCTATAGCTGCGCGTATTGGAAGGATGCGCAGGACCTCGATGCGGCGCAGGAAGCAAAGCTCGATCTGGTTTGCCGCAAGCTACGGCTCGAGCCCGGCATGCGAGTGCTCGACATCGGCTGCGGGTGGGGCGGTGCGGCGCAATTTGCTGCCGAACGGTACGGCGTGAGCGTCACCGGCGTCACGGTGTCGAAGAATCAGGCCGAGGCAGCGCGGGAGCGCTGCAAAGGGTTGCCGGTCGAGATCTTGTTGCAGGACTACCGCGAGTTGTCAGGACGTTTCGACCGAATTTTCTCGATCGGCATGTTCGAGCACGTCGGCTTGCGCAACTACCGCACGTATTTCGAGCATGCGCGCAAGCTCCTCTCGGAGGACGGTTTGATGCTGTTGCACACGATCGGCAGCAATACCTCTGAGCGTGCGAACGATCCGTGGATCGAAAAATACATCTTCCCGAACTCGATGCTCCCTTCAATGGCGCAAATCGCCGAAGCAGTCGAAGGTTTGTTCGTCATCGAGGATTGGCACAGCTTCGGTCCGTACTACGACCGAACGCTGCTCGCTTGGTACGAGCGCTTCCGTGCCGGCTGGCCCGAAATCGCCGAACGATACGGCGAACGCTTCAAGCGCATGTGGGAGTTTTATTTGCTCTCGTCCGCGGCTTCATTCCGCGCGCGACGCATTCAGCTCTGGCAGGTGCTGATGTCGCCGAAAGGAGTGGTTGGCGGGTTGGAAGAAGTGCGGTAAGAAAATTGAGAATTGAGAATGGAGAATTGAGAATTGGCTGATAGCTGATAGTTGACAGCGAACCGCGCGTCTGCGCGATCCCCTCACCCGCACGCTTCGCTCTGCGTGCCTCTCCCCGAAGGAGAGGCATCTTTGCGCGCTCCTGCGCGCCTCCCTTCAGCCTTCAGCCTTCAGCCTTCAGTCTCCAGCCTGCGACGGCGACTCAGTCGCCGCCCAGCTCGTCGTCCTCTGTCTCTTTCCACTCCCGCGGAGTGCTGCAAAGCACGAGGTTTTTCGTTTCCCACTCGGCGAAGTCGATTTCGTCGATATCTCCGTATTCGTCGCGGACGTCGATGACGCCTTCTTCTTCATCGACGTCGATGACGTAGAGGAAATCATGCTGGTCGCGATCCAAGTACCAGTCGCCGACTCTGACCTTCGGACCGTTCATGGGCGCTACCTCCAACGTCGGAGGCGAAGTGCTCGCCACTGATGCAAACGTTCAGCGCGCTGAAAAAGTTCGCGCGCCCGAATCGCAGATCACGACTCACGAATCACTACTTGTCGAGCGGCGAGGTACGCATCTGGAAATGCACGACCAGCGGCTTCGTGCCTTGGCCGCCTTCCTTGTGCCAGGGCGTTCGATCGCCGCTCGGCACCCAGATGCCGCGACCCTTCCAGCCCGCGTTCGGATCGTCGATGCGTCCCTCGAATCCTTTCGTATAGAAGCCGAGCGGATAGGGAATGCGCAGTGTCACGAATTTCCCGTCAACGAACGCGTGCACGCCGTCGAACAGGTTGCCGGTCACGATCGGCACGTTCGCACCGAGGCCGAGTGTGTTGTGTTGATCGACCCACGTGTAATAGCTCGACTCGACGCTGTTATCGCCGTCGCCGGGAAAGCTCGGACCGGGCAGCCGATGGAACCGCCAGCCTTCGGGGCAATGATCGCCGGTGGCGGTCGGTCCATTGAGCGGACCTTTGCACTTGCGTCGGTCGAATTCGCCGAGATGGCCGCTGCCGAGCGAAACCCACACGACGCCGTTGCGATCGATGTCCGCGCCGCGCACGCCGTAGCCGGGGAGCGGGACCGTATAGATTTCCGTCAGCATCGTTTTCGGATCGAAGCGCAGCAGCGAGCCGGGATACCGAAATGCGACCGATCCCCACACCGAGCCGTCGGCGGGATTCGGCATCACGGCATAGAAGCCGCCTGAAATGCGCGCATCGCGTTTCGGATCGATCGGCTCGTTCGGTTCGGTCCAGCCCTCGTCGAGCTTGCCGTTGCCGTTCGTGTCGAGCACGAAAGGTGCCCAGCCTTGCGAAGCTGCAGCATCGCCTGTGTCGTCGAACATCTTCGTGTCGAGCCAGCCGACGACCGGACCGCCGCCGCTCGTCCATAGCGTGTGATTCTCGTCTTCTGCAAACTGCAGATGATGCGTGCTGAAGCAGGTGTCGACGAACGTGTACTTCTTCGTATCCGGCTCGTACACCGCAAGATGACGCGAAGTCTGCTGCGTCGGGAACAGTTTCGCCGACGGATGTAGCGAACCGTCTTTGCAGAAGTCGGGATTCCTCGGTCCGCGAATGCGCGCGGTGTACCAAACGCGTCCCTTGTGATCGAGCATCGGGTTATGCGCGTTCGCCTTGCTGTCCCAGATCGCTTCATCGCCCCAATACGGCGAAGGCGCGGCGACTGGATCGCTCTTCGCCGTCGGCGTGTCTGGATCGCGCACCGGCGCAAGAAATGTCGTCGCCGTGTTGCGCACCGGATCGAGAATCGGGAAATGATCGGTGCTGAGCTCGGGCGCACCGTACAAAGGACCGTAGCCGTTGACGGTGGGATTGCGCCGATCCGTACCGGACAGATCGTGCAGGTACGCTTTCGGATCAGACCAATCGCGTACCGTGGCGACGACGTTGCGTTCGAGCCCGGTCGGGCGAGGTGGTTGCGCGGACGGCAGTTCTCCCTCCGCGATGCGATCCGTCCAGTCGGCCAGATACTTGATCGGCACACCACGGAGCTGGCTCATGACCGTGCGCGTCATTTGTCCGCCAGCTTGTCCGGATTGAATGCGGCGGATCCAGGCGTCTTGCGAGGACTCGAACTTGCCCAGACTCTCGGGGATCGTGCGCGTCGCGAGATTGCCCAGCTGATGGCAACCGACGCACGACATGTTCTTCATCCACATCAAGTATTCGTTGCGTCCGCCCGGGATCTGCGCGACTTCATGGTCCTCGGGCAGCTTCATCATCGCGTACCAATACGCGGCCGGATAAACCTCGGCTGCCGTTGCGGCATCGCGCGCGGCCGAGACTTCGATGTCGACGTGCTGGCCCGGTGTGGCTTGTGTCTTCGCCGAATCTTCGAGACCGTAACCGCGTACCCACACCGAATACGTCGCCTGCGGCAGATCCGGTACGACGTAGCGTCCGCGATCGTCGGTCACGACGATGCGTGCGAAGCGCGTATCGAAGTCGTCGGTTTCGGCGATGACCCACACGCCCGCTTCCGGACCGTTCGGACCGGTGACGACGCCGCCGATGTCGTCCGGATCGATTGCAGGCGCTCGAGAGCAAGCGGAGATTGCGATGGCCAGGGCAATCGTGCTCGCGACGGACCAGGTTCGATGCATGTCCGGTACTCCTCGCTGAAGTTGCGCCGATTCTAAGCGCATCGAATCGAAGCGAAGCGGCGCGTGAAGTTTATTTCGCGTGCGCGCACCGAATGGTAAGTTCAAGATTCGTCAACGAGAGCCTGCTGAACTGCAATGAGAAACAAGAGCGGGATCGGCGACGGCTGAACTGAAGACTGAAGACTGAAGGCTGAAGGTAGAAGTGCGCAGGAGCGCGCAAGAAATGCCTCTCCCATTGGGAGAGGCAGTGCAGAGCGGAGCGTGCCGGTGAGGGGATCGCGACGGATGAACTGAAGACTGAAGGCTGAAGACTGGGCTTCCCCCGTTTCTTCGGACACGTAGCTAAGCGGCATTAGCCAGCTGCTCG
>DATCLP010000143.1:0-1846 GCA_036563855.1 Steroidobacteraceae bacterium
GCTCGGCTCCGCGCTATGCGGCTCTAGGTTCCAATGTGCCGAGCCCATCGTCTGCCAAATGCCATTCAAATCCGGCTTACCGTCCGCTGTGCGAGGAACTTCCTCGTGCGCCAGCGCCCCGTCGCCGGCAAGCGCGAAAGCCGTGAAACCAAGAATGGCCATCAACCGATCGATACGTTGCATGAGTAACCCTGTTCAGTACGCGCCGCTTCGGCTCTCAACGATCAGCGCGATCGCGCGCCTTTCGGTGTCAACTATCGACTGTCGACCCCGTCAGCGCTGCTTTTCGTTGGCAATTGTCGACTGACCTCTCAGTTCTCAATTCTTCTGCTTTTGGCTTTCTTCCCACTCTTCCATCCTCGCTCCCTGCAGGATGTTCACCATGCCGTAGTTGCCCTCGTGACAGGCGTATTCGAACAACTCTCCATCCACGCGCACCATCGGGACGAGCACCGTAAACGGACGCGTAAAGGTGTTCGGCGCTTCGATCGTGAATTGATAGTGCACTTCGTCCGGACCGACACGGGTGAAGCGTTCGGTCAGCTTCATATCGGAACCGACGCCGGCGCCGCGGAAGACGGTGGTCTTATCCGTGAAGTTCGTCGTTTCGACAACGAGCGTGTCGCCTTCCCAATGTCCGCGCGAATCGCCCGACCATTGCCTGATCGCTGGATCCAAATGCGGACGACCGTCGAGCGGCACGATGCGCGCGTCATGGATCATCTCGGTCATGATCACGACGTGCGTCTTCGATTGAAAGATCTGCACGTTGTTGTTGTACATGCTCGGGACGAACGGCGGACCCGAGTTGAAGCCCATCAAGCAGCGCTCGGACAGACCGCGATCCTCGGGGCCGTCCTTGCGTACGCCGCCGACACGGAACCGCACGGGACGCTCGCCGCCCGTGTCGGGGCCGAGTCCGCCGTTTTCCACTTTGACGCCGGGCAGCACCGGCGGCAGGCGTCCATCGGGCGGATCGATGATGAGCGAGGTACGCAAATTCGCGCCTTGCGCGGCGCTTTCCACCCAAAACTGGTTGTAACCGCCGACGCCTGTACGCGAAGAAGTGGACACGTTGTCTTCGCGTTGCGATCGTGCCTGGACCTGCGCTTGCAGCTCCGCGTATTCCTCTTTGGTCATGAATTCGCGGCCGCGAAATCGCGCCGGCCGCTCGAGCGGCGTGTTCGAGCTGAAGTTCCACACGCCCCGCAAGTCGGGGTGACCGAACTCGGTCTTCGGCACGACATATTTCTTTGCCGGCCCATCCGCATGCGCTGCTGGACCGATCGCTGCAAGCACCCCGATCGCAAGCAGGTGGCGCAGCTGCTTGCAACTCGCTGTAGTGGTCACGGCTTAGACCCCCGCTGACAACCAGTTTGAAATGCGGCCGCATGGTGAGCCCGAGCCAGACCGCGGTCAACGGTTGTCTAGTCAAGATCAGTAAATCGCGTGCGCCGCTGGCGCACGCAATAGAGAATTGAGAATGGAGTATTGGGAATTACTGCTGGGAGGATGCCCCGACCGCACGATGAGCGGGAGTAACGCTCCACTCAGTACTCACCACTCCCGAGTCACGAGGCACGAACAGCCTACCGCCCTTTCCACACCGGCTTGCGCTTCTCCGCGAAGGCTCGCAATCCTTCCTTGCGGTCTTCCGACTCGAGCGCGCGGCGCGCATATGTCATTTGCTCGCGCCACGCTTCCTCTTCGGTCCAGTCGACGGAGCGTTGAATGATCTCTTTCGTTGCAGAAAGCGCGGTCGGGCCGTTGACGAGGAGCGTCTCTGCCAGCTTCGTGGCCTCGGCGAGCGCTTGGCCGTGATCGACGAGGCGATTCACCACCCCTA
>DATCLP010000144.1:0-1588 GCA_036563855.1 Steroidobacteraceae bacterium
GCACGGCACCGAGCAGCTCGAGGATCGGCTTGACCGTCTCGCGCACCTGGGACGGCGCGAATTCGCTGAGATAAATCGCAATCGTAGTTCCCAGCGGCACTGCAACGACGAGCGCCACGAGCGTCGTCGTGAGCGTTCCCGCAACGAGCGGCAGGATGCCGTAATGCGCGTCCGCGAACAGCGGCGTCCACATCGTGTCGGTGAAGAACTCGATCAACGATACGTGCTCGAAGAACGCGCTCGATTCGATGAGCAGAATCGCCACGATCGCAATCGTCGTGAAGACGGCCACGAGTCCAGCGATGAGCAAGAAGCTCTCGATAACCCGATCGCGCAGCTTGCGGTACCGCAAGGCCGAGCGTGAGATGACTGACTTCGAGATCGCCTCGTTCAAAATCGAACCCTTAATAGCGGCCACGACCAAAAGTCGACGTCAGAACGTGCGTGCGCCCTGCTGACGCGGGGCGCACTTTAAACGCTGACGGCCGGCTGCGTCGACGGTTGAATTTCGATCGCGCCTTTGATGTAACACCCTCGCACCCCTAGAGCTTCGCTTCGCGCGCGAGCAGGGTTTCGATAGTGACACCGACTTCCGGAGTGCCGCCGAACACGGTGCCGACCTTGCGCTCCTCGAAGTGCTCGAGCGCGACCCGATACGCTTCGGGGGGCAATGGCACGTAACCAACTTCTTTCGCCAATTGGGCGCCGTCGGTCATGTAGAAGCGCACGAACTCAGCAACCTCCGGACGTTCCGCCGCGACGTCGCGCACATAGATGAACAGCGGGCGCGAAAGCGGCTCGTAGCTGCCGTCCGTGACGCTGGCCAAGCTCGGTGCGACGGCCTTGCCCGCGGAATTGACGATGGGCACCGCGCGGATGCGTTCCTGATTGCCTGCGAAATACGCGTACCCGAAGTAGCCGAGCGCGCCCTTGTTCGAGCTCACGCCCTGCACGAGCACGTTGTCGTCCTCGCTCGCCTGGAAATCCGTGCGGCTCGACTTCGACTTACCGACGATTGCTTCAGTGAAATAGTCGAACGTCCCCGAATCGGCACCCGGCCCGAACAAAACCAACGGCTCGTCCGGAAACCCCGCGCGGACCTGGCTCCACTTCGTGATTCGCCCCTGCGCGGCCGGCTCCCAGATCTTCTTGAGCTCCGCCGGCGTGAGCGAGCTTGCCCACGTGTTTTGCGGATTCACGACCACCGTGAGCGCATCGAACGCCACCGGCAGCTCGATGTATTTCACGCCGGCCTTGCGGCACGCCTCCATTTCTTCTTTCAAGATCGGTCTGGAGGCGTTGGAGATGTCCGTCTCGCCGCGGCAAAACCGCTTGAATCCGCCGCCCGTGCCCGAGATGCCGACCGTCACGCGCACCTTGCCGCGCTTCGCGATCTGGAATTCCTCCGCGACCGCCTCGGTGATCGGGAATACTGTGCTCGAACCGTCGATCTTTATGACGCTTTGCGCCGCGACGAGCTGAGCAGTTCCAAGCGATGCAAGCCCGATCAGGACGGCCGCGCTCAACGTGTACCAAGACTTCATTGCTCCTCCTCGGGAATCCCGTTCACGTGGAGCAGTGTGCAGAC
>DATCLP010000145.1:0-4376 GCA_036563855.1 Steroidobacteraceae bacterium
GTGAAAGAGATCGCGCGCGCCTTTCTCGTGAGCGAGGCTGCAATGGAGCAGCGAATCACGCGCGCAAAGCGCCGTGTCATGGCCGCGAACGTGCCGTTCGAGACGCCGGGTCCGGCCGAGCGGGCGGAGCGACTGTCGGCGGTCGCGGCGATGATCTACTTGTTGTTCAACGAAGGCTATTCGGCGAGCGGCGGCGAAGCGCATGTGCGCACGGCACTGTGCGAGGAAGCGATTCGCCTCGCGCGGCTCTTGCTGAGGCTGTTTCAGGGCGAGCCCGAGATCATGGGATTGCTTGCGCTACTGCTGCTCCAGCACGCACGCGCACCTGCACGGCTCGATGCGGACGGCAACATCGTGCTGCTCGAAGACCAGGATCGGAGTCTCTGGGATCGCGATCTGATCGCCGAAGGGCTCGTGCTCGTCGACAAGGCGCTGCGACATCGTCGACCCGGTCCGTATCAGATTCAAGCTGCGATCGCCGCGGTGCATTCGCATGCGGCTCGCGCCGAGGACACCGACTGGGCGGAAATCAATGCGCTCTACAAGATTCTGGAGCAACTGCAACCGTCGCCCGTCGTGACGCTGAATCGTGCGGTCGCAGTGTCGAAAGTCGAAGGCCCCGCCGCCGCGCTCGGGCTGATCGAGCCGCTCGCCGACAAGCTCTCAGGCTATTTCCATTTCTTCGGCGTGAAGGGCGCGCTCCTGATGCAACTCGATCGGCACGACGAGGCCCGAGAGGCATTCGGACGCGCGATTGCGCTCGCCAACACACCCGCGGAAGCTGCGCACATCCGGATGCACCTGGATCGCTTGATGAAGCAGGAAGGCAAAGCCGTGGGTTGAGTCGACGACGAACCGTAGCGCAGTAGTCCACCACGACCATGAGGTCATTGCCACGTATGGTTGTTCGACGTCAACTGCAGAATCGATGTTTGAGTGATCGAGAAGCGGTGGACGTGCGGATCTGCTGAGGCCGGTTAGCGGCCGCCTTCGATCGCAGGCTGTTGCGGCCGTGGTGCGGTCGAGACGCGCCAGATGACGTTGCCCACGTCGTCCGCCACGAGTAGCGCGCCTGTCTTGTCGATTGCGACGCCGACCGGCCTGCCGCGCGCTTCGCCGCGGTCGTTCAAGAATCCGCTCAAGATCTCCTCGGGCATCCCGGACGGTTTTCCGTTCTCGAAGGGCACGAAGATCACTCGATAGCCGCTCTTCTCGGAGCGATTCCAGGAGCCGTGTTGGCCGATGAAGGCGCCGCCGCGATAGCGCTCCGGCAATGCGGTGTGATCGTAGAACACCAAACCGAGGCTCGCCGTGTGCGCACCGAGCGCATAGTCGGGCACGATCGCTTTCGCTACCAGGTCAGGGCGCGGCGGCTCGACGCGTTCATCGACGTGTTGGCCGAAGTAGCTATACGGCCAGCCGTAGAACCCGCCGTCTTTGACAGAGGTCATGTAGTCCGGAACCAGATCATCGCCGATTTCGTCGCGCTCGTTGACGACGGTCCATAGCTTGCCGGTCGTATCGTTCCAATCGAGGCCGTTCGGATTGCGCAGTCCCGAGGCATACACGCGCGATTGGCGAGTCGCCAAGTCCAGCTCGAGAATGGCTGCTCGTCGCTCTTCTTGATCCATGCCGTTCTCGGCCACGTTGCTGTTCGAACCGACAGTTGCGTAGAGCTTCGCGCCGTCGCGGCTTGCGATGATGTTCTTCGTCCAATGGTGATTGAGCGGACCTGCCGGAAGCTCGAATGCTCGCTCGCCGGTACCTGAAAGCTGCGTGGCGCCACGCTCATACTTGAAGCGCACGACCGCATCCGTATTCGCAACATAGAAGTCGTTGCCCACGAGCGCCATACCGAACGGCGAATTCAATCCGCTGACAAACGCCATACGTGTCTCAGCCCTTCCATCCCCGTCGGCATCCCGCAGCAGGGTGATTCGATTCGCGCTCGGTACTGCGGCACCGGCTTTTTCCATGACCTTTTGCATCGCGAACCCCTTTAATCCCTTTCTGTCTTCGGGACGAGGCGGTGCATTCGTTTCCGCGACGAGCACATCTCCGTTCGGCAGGACGTACAGCCAGCGCGGGTGATCGAGCTGCGCTGCAAATGCCGTCACCGCCAGGCCCTTTGCCGCAGTCGGCGTCTCGCCATCGGCCCAGCCCTTCGCAGGCGCGATATCGATCGTCGGAAGTAGGGACTTCTCCGGCTTGGGCAGGTGCGGAGACGGTCCGTACCCGGCGAAGTTCGTGTCTTGTGCGGCCACCGGCCACGTCGCAAGCGCCGACGAGAGTGCACATACAGCAAGCAATTGCTTCATTTGGCAGAGCTCCGCAACCTACAAGCGAGACGCGCCGCTTGTGTCGGACGTTCCGGCCGGACGATCTGCGTCAGCAATTGACTCAGACGTGAATCGTGATCCGGCGCACTGCCCAGCCGATAAGTTGGATGCATCCTCAATACATCGCAGACCAATCAGAACGTCCGAGACTCATGCCGATGGATTTGATGTCAGTCGCCGCCTTCATCGGCGGTGCCGTATGGTCGTTGCTGACGACGCAGCGTATCGATGAAAAAGGGCTCGAGCTGCAGCGCGAGATCGTAAAGCGCGGTGCACCGGCGCAAGGACGCATCGTCAAGATCTGGCATCCGCCGTTGATAGGATGCTTCCCGCGCGTGTACTTCGAGTTTCAGCCCTGCGACTCCGACGAGACGATTCGCGCGTGCCATGTCCATCGCGGCGCGCACGACGGGCTCGTTGCCTCATTGCCCGCCGTCGGCACCCAAGTCTCGGTGCGCTACTTACCGGAGGATCCCGCGCGCGCGGTGATCGCCAAGCTCGTCTCCCGTTGGGCGAGGGAATAGGGATAAACGCCTACACGCAACGCGCAGGGACCGCTGCGTAGCCGCAATCCGCGCCGCAAATCGCGGAACCAATACTCGCGTCCCGCCATTTCGCCACCGAGCGCACAGGTTCGCTGCGTTAGGAGGGTTTTATGGGCGTCATCGTTTGGTTGATCGTCGGCGGAATAGTCGGCTGGCTCGCAAGCATCATCATGCGCACGAATGCGCAACAAGGCATCATTCTGAATGTCGTCGTCGGCATCGTCGGCGCGCTCATCGCGGGATTCGTGATCTCGCCGCTGATCGGAGTCGGCACGATCAACGATGGCATCAGTATCGCGACCGTCCTCGTCTCGTTGGTCGGCGCGATCATTCTGCTCGCGATCGTGAACTTGTTCCGCCGCGGCTCGGTGCGCTGAGCCGACCATCGAACGGCTTGGGTCGAGGCCGGAGAGTGTCGACTCTCCGGCCTTTTTGCATGCGCGCAGTCAGATCATTCCGGCACGTTTGACGGCGTTGTACCGGTTGACGAGCTCAATGCCGAGCCACTGCGGCTCGGCGTCCACCATCAGAGAATCCCTGGCCGCAATCCGGTTGAAGGCGTCCCGGCGCGCTTGTTCGTACATGTGCGTCGCCGCAACTTCCAGCGCAGTTTCGTTCGACGTGAGCGGCTGATTCAGCAGCTCGCCGACGATCCCCTCGCGCAGGCTGGCGGTCATGACGAGGTGGCGCGAGCGCAATAGCTGCAGCGCTCGCCCGAGCTCGCTCGCATCCTCGTCCCTGAAGTTCGTCATCACGATCACGAGCGAGCGTTTTCGCTGTCGGCGCAAAAAGGTTTGCGCCGCGCCCAGATAGTCGGAATGCGTCGGCGTTGGCTGAACGTCGAAGAACTCGCTCATCAATGCGTTCAACGTGGCCACGCCCTTGCGCGGCGCAAACCAGCGCTCTTGGCCCGGCGGAGTGCCGAACGTCATCGCGCCCACGGCATCGCCTTGTTTCAGGGCGACATACGTCAGGAGCATCACCGCGTTCAGTACCTGATCGAAATGCGCCGTTCCCGGAACGTCCTGATATTCGTCCGCTCGCATGCGGCGCCCGCAATCGATGAGCAGCATGACGGATTGATCGCGTTCGTCCTGGAATTGACGCACGATGGGTTTGCCGAACCGCAGCGTCGCCTTCCAATCGATGTGCCGTACGGAATCGCCGGTCCGGTACTCGGCGAGCTGCTCGAAATCCGTGCCTTCGCCGCGTTGCTGATATGTCTTGATGCCGATCTCAGCGAGTCGCCGATCGCCGGCGAGCCAGGCATAGCGCGCCACTTGCGCAAAGTCGGGATAGACGCGGCGTTCTTCGGGCATCCCGAGGCGGGTCATCAACTCGAGCAAGCCGAAGCGCGAACGTACGGCGACGTCGGCCGGCGCGAATGCGACGCGGCCGCGCCGCGACGGGATGACGGTGTAATCGAATTCGACTGCTGCCGGGGCGTCGACGACGAGGCTGCGCGGTAATCCTTCGGTTTGCAGTGTGGCGT
>DATCLP010000146.1:0-2131 GCA_036563855.1 Steroidobacteraceae bacterium
GCGCCACACGCCAACTCGATCTCGACGAGACGGTTGCGCTCACGGGTGCGATGGTCGACGTTGGCGCTCGTCTGGACTGGGGCAGCGGGATCGTGCTCGACAAACACTGCGTCGGCGGTCTGGCTGGCAATCGCACGACTCCGATCGTCGTTCCGATCGTTGCAGCGTGCGGCTATCGCATTCCAAAAACCTCATCGCGTGCGATTACATCTCCATCCGGCACCGCCGACACGATGGAGACGCTCGCTCCGGTTGCGCTCGACCTGCCTCACATGCGTCGTGTCGTAGAACAAGAAGGAGGTTGCATCGTCTGGGGCGGTTCGGTGTCCCTAAGCCCCGCAGACGACGTGCTTATTCGCGTCGAACGCCCGCTCGATTTCGACAGCGATGCACAGCTCGTCGCGAGCGTGTTGTCGAAGAAGATCGCCGCAGGCGCAACGCACGTGTTGCTCGATCTGCCGGTTGGGCCGTCCGCAAAGGTTCGCTCCAAGGACACGGCTGCACGGCTGAGCGAGCAATTGACGGGGACGGCCGCACGTTTCGGGTTGCACGCACGCGTCTTCTTCTCGGATGGCACGCAGCCCGTCGGACGGCGAATCGGGCCTGCCCTCGAAGCGCGCGACGTTCTCGCCGTGCTCGAATGCTCGCCCGATGCGCCGCAGGATTTGAGATCGCGTGCGCTCGATCTCGCCGGCGCCCTGCTCGAGCTTGCCGGCGTCTCGGATGGACGAGCACTTGCGCAGGCAACATTGGAGAGCGGGCGCGCGCTCGCGAAGTTCAATGCGATCTGCGAGGCGCAAGGCGGCAGACGCACACCGCCGCGGGCCGAGCATCTCAGACCGGTGCTGGCACGCTCCGCCGGCGTGATCCGAGCGATCGACAATCGCGCGCTATCGCGGCTTGCGAAGCTTGCGGGTGCACCGACTGCGCCTGCCGCCGGCATCGAGATGCACGTGCGTGTCGGTCAAACCGTCGATCGTGGCGAGCCCCTCTTCACCGTGCACGCCGAAACACCTGGCGAGCTCGAATACGCACTCGAGTATGAAGCTCATCATTCCCGAATCATCGAAATTGGTGAACCATGAAGCCGATACTGTACTGCTTTCCGGATTGCGAGCAGCTTGCCGATTCGCTTCTCGCAATGCTTGGCGCGCAGCGCGGTCGGCTCCAGTGGCGCCGCTTTCCCGATCGGGAATCGTTGATCACGTTGCAAGACGAGTGCGCGAATCGCGATGCGATCTTCCTGTGCACGTTGACCGATCCAGACACCAAGTTCTTGCCGCTCTACTTTGCAGCAGCCACTGCCCGAGAGCTCGGTGCACGACGTGTCGGTCTCATTGCTCCTTACCTCGCGTACATGCGGCAAGACCATCGCTTCACATCGGGTCAGGCCGTCAGCGCGCATGCGTTTGCGAAGCTCTTGTCCGCGCACTTCGATTGGTTGATCACGGTCGATCCCCACCTGCACCGTATTCCGAAGCTCGATGACATCTTCTCGATTCCCGCCGTCGCAGTGAGCGCCATGCCCGCGGTGAGCGAATGGCTCGCCGCGAACGTGCCGAATCCCGTACTGATCGGGCCGGACAGAGAAAGTGCGCAGTGGGCGGAACGTGTTGCCAAGACGTTGGACGCACCTTGCGTAATCTTGGACAAGGTACGCTCCGGCGATCGCGAGGTGCGCGTCAGCGCGATCGACCCGACGCTCGTGCGTGGACGCAATCCGGTCATCATCGATGACATTGCCTCGTCCGGACACACCCTAGCCGAAGCCCTCAAGGGATTTGCGCCGCTCGGCATCGTCGCGGTCACGTGCGTCGTCGTCCACGCGCTATTTGCCGACGGCGCCGCGAAGATGCTTCGCGAAGCAGGCGCAAAGCGCGTCGTGTCGACGAACACGGTCGCCCACGACACGAATGCCATCGACGTTGCGCGGTTGATTGCGGACGAGGCGAGAAAATTCTTTTAGGCTGTAGTCTGGAGGCTGCAGGATACGCGGCGTGGTGCGCCGCTGATTGGCCATCTATTGTTGGACCGAACAGAAATACTCTTCGAAGAGCGAAAGCATGCCGGCAAAGGAGGCCTTGCTACAGCCTACAGTCCACAGCCTACAGCCTGATCTAGAACCATACCC
>DATCLP010000147.1:0-3872 GCA_036563855.1 Steroidobacteraceae bacterium
CTCCGTACTTCAGCGTCGGCGCCGGTGCGCTCCAAAGCGAGCGCAGCCCAGGTACCAATGCGACCGATGCGATGGCACAAGCCGGTATCGGTATGTTCATCAACGTTTGGGAGAACTCGAACGGTTCGGCCAGCTTCGCGCTGCGTCCTGATCTGAAGGCACGCTGGAACGAAGCCGGTGCGGACGGCACGCTCACCGACTACATCGGGACGCTGGGCTTTCAGTTTTCGTTCGGTCGACCGCGTGCGCCTGCGCCCGCACCTGAGCCGACGCCACCGCCGCCGGCACCCGCGCCCGAACCGACTCCGCCGCCTCCGCCTCCGCCGCCTGCCGATAGCGACGGCGATGGTGTGACCGACAATCTCGATCGTTGTCCAGATACGCCCCCAGGTGTGGCGGTCGACGCTTTCGGTTGCACGCGTACGGGCTCGATCACGCTGGAAGGTGTGAACTTCGAGTTGAACTCGGCACGGCTGACCCCGAGCTCGCGCGAAGTGCTCGACGCTGTTGCGGCTGATCTAAAGAAGTATCCGCGCCTGCGCATCGAGCTGCAGGGTCACACCGACAGCACGGGTTCCGACAGCTACAACCTCGATTTGTCGCAGCGTCGTGCCGAAGCGGTGCGCGATTACCTGATCGAGCAGGGCGTGTCGCCGCAACAGTTGACTGCGAAAGGCTACGGCGAGACCGAGCCAATCGCCGACAACTCCACCGCTGCAGGACGCGCCGCGAATCGCCGTGTGGTGATGCGCGTGCTCGAGAATCCCGGCGACGTCAAAGTTCAGGGCGGAGTCAATTAGTTTCTTCGACCAACTCTGAGTGCAAAGGCCCGGTCATCGTCAGGTGACCGGGCCGGTTTTTTGGCGTCCTTGATCGGGAGCGCGGGTTCAAAAGAAGGCTACAGGCCACAGGTGACGGGCGACAGTAAGAGGCGCGCGAATGCGCGCCTTCACCCGCCTCTCCTCGGGGGCTCCTCGGGGAGAGGCGCAGAGAGCGAAGCGTGTGGGTGAGGGGTAGCACGCCGCGCATCTCGGCGTGTACTCAGGTCTGCCACGCGCACTGCGCGATCTCCTCGCCGTGACGCACTTGCTCTCGCTCCAGGATGCGTAAGAGCGACTCCCGCCAGGGGAGAGGAAATGTAGTGCGCACTTTCGCGCGATTCGACCTCAGCCCACCGCCCTTGCCTTCAGCCTTCAGCCTTAAGTCCACTTTCTGCCGATGCAGCTGCGGCGTTTGCGCAACATCGAAACTTTCATGAGCGGAAAGCTGTTGACGTTTTTGTACATCATCTCTACCCTGATTTAAACAAGTGCTCTAAGTAGATGTATAAATCGTTGGGGGAGCCATGCGAATTCGATCTTTGCCGGTTGCCGTCGGTCTGACGGTCGGGTTGTCCATGTCCGTCGGCGCGCAGACGCCGTCCGGGACGCTCGAAGAAGTCATCACCACGGCGCGACGTACCACCGAGAATCTGCAGGACACGCCTGTTTCCGTGACGGCGGTGAGCGGAGAGCTGTTGCGGGAGATCGGCGCCGTCGATCTGCGAAACATCACGAACGTCACGCCGAACATGGAATTCTCCTATGCCGGCAACGGCAGCGGCGGCGGCAATTTCGCCCAAGTGTTCATTCGCGGTGTCGGCCAACCGGACTTCATCATCACGAAGGATCCCGGCGTCGGCATTTATATCGATGGCGTCTACTTGGCACGAGCGCCTGGCTCCGTGCTGGAGCTCCTCGACATCGAGCGCATCGAAGTGCTGCGCGGCCCGCAGGGTACGTTGTTCGGCAAGAACACGATCGGCGGCGCAGTCGTCGTGACCACGAAGCGGCCGAGCGATGAATTGAGCGGCATCGCGCAGGTCACGTTGGGCAGCTTCGACCGTCTGGATCTCAGCGGCTCTTTGAACGTGCCGCTCGTGCCGGGCACGCTCGCTTTGCGCGTGTCGGCGATGTCCCGCGAACAGGACGGCTACTACAAGAAGCTGTACAGCCAGGAGGATCCGTTGCAGTTCGGTCGCGACGTCACCGACGCAGGCAACGATACGAATCGGCGCAGCGGCCGTGCGACGCTGCTCTGGACGCCGAGCGATCGTTTCGAAGCCGCGCTCTCTGCCGACATCACTCGCGAGCGGCAGAACGCGGTCGAATATCAAATGGTCGGTTTCCCAGGGGCTCTGAGCCCCAACATTGCCGCGTACAACGATCTCTACGCGATTCCAAACGGACTGCCCGCGTACGGCCCGCAATGGATCACGCTCGAGCCGTGGACCACGTACGCGACTTGGCCGGGCTACAACAACTCCGATATCTGGGGCGCGTCGCTCAACATGACTTGGACGTTCGATGCGTTCCAAATCAAGTCGATCACCGGCTATCGCGATCTCAAGGTCGAAACGCGCGGCGACGGCGACGGCACGCCGGCGAACATCGTCGCTACGGGCGGCGTGGACATTTCGCAGCACCAGTTCAGCGAGGAAATCCAGTTCCTCGGCAGCGCGTTCGACGATCGCCTCGATTGGGTCGCGGGCTTGTGGTACTTCGATGAAACGGCGCGCGACGTGCAGCGCTCACGTCAGCAGGCGGGCCTTTTCGAGGCGCTCGAAGCGGCGCCGTTGAACTCGCTGGTGCCGACGGTGCCGATCCCGAATTGTCCGGCACCGTGTCTGTTGGGCGGTGCAGGTAATCCGAACAACGCACGACTGGATAACTCGCGCACCGGTTGGCGCTTGATGCAGAACAAGAGCTATGCAGTGTTCCTGCACGGTGTCTACTCTTTCACCGATAAGTTCAGCATGACGGCGGGTGCGCGCTTCAGTCGCGAAGAAAAGGAGTTCGACTACTACGAAATCCGTCCGCTGCGGAACATCGTCAGCTTCGATACCTACAACCTGACGCCGATTCCGACGGACAAGTGGGACATCTTCACGCCGAAGCTCGGCTTCGAGTTCAAGCCCACGGACGATGTGTTGCTCTACATCCAAGGCTCGACCGGCTTCAAAGCGGGCGGTTACAACGGGCGGCCTTCGAATGTAACGGCATTGCAGTCGTTCGACGAGGAAGAGCTCGAGACTATCGAGGCCGGTATCAAGAGCGAGTGGTTCGGCAACACGCTGCGTGCCAATGCTGCCGTGTTCTACACCGAGTACACCGACATTCAGATCACGCGTCTGTCCGTGGAGCTCGGCGGTGTCCGTCTGGAAGAGAACGCTGGCAGCGGCGAATCGAAGGGCTTCGAGCTCGAGCTCACGTATGTGCCGGTTCCGGAATTGCGTCTCGGCGCAGCGGTTGGCTACCAGGACTTCGAGTTCACCGAGCTGCGGACCGGTGTGCAGCTCGCTTGCGGCATGAGCTGCAAGCTGCCGTTCGCGCCTGAGCTGACCGCGAACTTCTCGGCTGCATACACGCTGTCGCTGGGCAGCAATTGGGATCTCGACATGCGCGTCGATTACAAGTACAGCGACAAGTACTACATCGAAGCCGACAACAGAGAGGAAGTCGCCCAGAAAGCCTACGACCTGATCGATGCGCGCTTGGCGCTCAAGCCGAAGAACGGCTCCTGGGAGCTGTTCGTGAGCGGCTCGAATCTGACGGACGAGCCGATCATCGCCAACGGCGTCTATTCGGCACCGAACAACAGCGCGATGGTGACGTACAAGCCGCCGCGTCAGTGGGCGGCGGGCCTGCGCGTCGAGTTCTGAGGGGCTTGGGGCTCGGGGCTTGGCAAGGAATGAAGGCGCGCGAATGCGCGCCTTCATTCGCCTCTCCTCGGGAGAGGCGGCGAGAGCGGACGCGTCGCGGTGAGGGGATCGCGTAGCGCACGAGAAAAACCTGCGGAAACGGACCAGCGTACGGTATGTGTGGTTCCCGTTT
>DATCLP010000148.1:0-3764 GCA_036563855.1 Steroidobacteraceae bacterium
GCTCTGTAATGATCGATTGCCGCCTCCCACCGCTTCTTCTTCTCCATGTAGCGTGCGACATAGAATCGCCATCCCAATCCGACAACCATCCCACCGACAACAGGGATTGCGACCAAGAGGGCTTGCGAGTACGCGCTCTCGTCAAAGATCAGCGGCGAGAGAACGAGCGCAACGATGAGGGCGATATTTCGGTTCGGTCTCGTTAGCGTGGCGGACATTGTGTTGGCACGTTGATCCGAAACGTTTCACGCATCGTTGCCTTGAACGAAATAAACATATACCTGGTGACCAAACGAGAGCAATTGGTGCTCGATGTGTTGCCCGGGCAATGCAACCGAACTGCTCCCACTGACTACTGGCCGCAAGCGCGGGCCGGAATCCCTAGACGATTCGCTTTTCACCCTTCTCTCGACGCGAGCCTGCTGCTATGGTTTTCGCCGCAGGGACGAGCGATTTGAATCCGCTGCTCTGCCCTGCCCGGTCGTCGCTTCTCGCCGAGGTCCGCCATGAGCATCGTCAGGCTCCGCGTCAACGGCTCGACACATGAGCTCGACGTTGACCCCTCCACACCGCTTCTTTACGTCCTGCGCAACGATCTCGATTTGCATGGCCCACGCTTCGGTTGCGGCGTCGGGCAGTGCAGTGTCTGCACTGTGATCATCGACGGCACGGCGGTTCGTTCCTGCATCACGCCCGTCTCCGCAGTGCGCGGCGAGATCACTACGCTCGAGGGTCTTGCGAAGGACGGCAAGCTGCATCCGCTGCAACAGGCGTGGATCGAAGAACAGGCGGTGCAGTGCGGCTACTGCCAGAACGGTCAGATCATGACGGCGAAGGCATTGCTCGATCGCAATCCGAATCCGAGCGATGAGGAGATCCGTGCCGCGATGGACGGTGCGCTCTGCCGCTGCATGACGTACTACCGCGTTCAGCAAGCGATCAAACGCGCCATTCGTGCAACCGCAGCGAAGGGAGAAGGCCAATGAGCGCGCTGACATTTCCCTCCGAGATCGAGCAAGCGCTTTGCGGGCTCGACAGCACTTCGCGGCGCGCCTTCCTCAAGGCGTCCGGCGCGCTCGTCATCACGACAAGCTTCGGCACGATTCCCGGTGCGAATCTGCTTGCGGCAGAGCCGGCCGCCGCCCCCGGTCCTTATCCCGATCCCGACTTCCTGCAGCTCGACACGTGGATCGTGATTCATCCGGACAACACGGCGACGTTCTTCGTCGGCAAGACCGACGGCGGTCAAGGCACGGGCACTGCGTTCAGACAAATGATGTGCGACGAGCTCGACATCGCGTACGACCAATCGCGACTCGTGATGGGCTCGACCGACATCACACCGGATCAAGGCGGCTCGGGCGGTTCGGATGGTGTCGAGCGCGACGGCCAAACGATGCGACGTGTCGCTGCGGAGGCACGCCGCGTGCTGTTGGAGATGGCGAGCTCGCATCTCGGAGTTCCTGTCGAGATGCTCGCGGTTGCGAATGGGATCGTGAGCCTGAAGTCGGATCCGGCGAAACGAGTGACATACGCCGAATTGATCGGCGGAAAGCGCTTCGATGTTTCGCTGACGGGACAAAACGTCGATACGGCGACCGGCAAGGCGCCCGTGAAGCCGGTAAACGAGCTGCGCATCGTCGGGCAATCGCTGCCCCGGTACGACATCCCGCCCAAAGTCGATGGCTCGCTGAAATGGGCAGTGGACATGAAGTTGCCCGGCATGGTGCATGCACGCAATGTGCGACCGCCGTTCGCCGGTGCCGCTGTGGAGCGTATCGATGAATCCTCTGTCCGTGACATTCCGGGGTTTCTCCGTGTGATTCATCACGGCAACTATGTGGCCGTGATCTGCGAGCGCGAAGAGCAAGCGATTCGCGCAGCGAAGCAGCTCAAGGTGGAATGGAAGCGCCCGGCAACCGCGCCGTTTCCGAGCTCGAACGAGCTGTTCGATTACATGCGTCGGGTAACGCCCACCTCGACGTCGCAGCCGCAAATTCAAGGCGATCCCGAGGCAGCATTCGCGAGTGCGAAGCAAGTAATCGAAGCCGAGTACGAAGTGCCGTTTCAAGGCCATACCGCGATCGGCCCCGCTCACGCGCTTGCCGATCCGTCCGACGGCCAGATGACGATCTATTCCAACGATATGAAGTCGTACGGGATGCGCACCGGCATCGCAAAATTCCTCGGAATACCGCGAGAGAAGGTTCGCGTCGTCTACATGGACGGTCCGCAGGTGTACGGCCGCACCGCGGCAGACGATGCCGGCTTCGAAGCCGCATTCCTGGCGAAAGAAATGGGCCGACCCGTTCGCCTGCAATGGACGCGCGAGGAGGAAACCGCATGGGACACGAAGGGCCCACCGTACGTATTCAAGTTGCGCGGCGGACTCGATGAGCACGGCAAGCTCGTCGCGCTCGAATACGACGCCTGCGCGCTCGATTACAACCACGTGGGCTACAACGAACCCGATACGGTGTTGATCGCCCAATTGATGGGAATTCGCCGCGATCGTCCGACTCCCGGTAGTGCGGCAGCACCGTCGGTAATGTACGCGATCCCGAACCGTCGTACGACGACGCGCGTCGTCGCTCTGCCGATGATCTGGGAGACGCCGCTTCGCACCGGCAACCTTCGCGATCCGAACGGGCCTCAGGTCACGTTTGCATTCGAGTCGTTCATCGACGAGCTCGCGGCGGCGGCCAAAGCCGATCCCGTGCAATTCCGGTTCGACATGATCGAACGCGCGAATGAGGACCGTGTATTCAGAAAGGCACGCTCGCTCGCCGTCGTTCGAGCCGCAGCGAAGGCATATGGATGGGAGCCACGTCCCGCACCGCGTCAACGCGTGAGCACTTCGCGCGATGAAATCCTGACGGGCCGCGGCATTGCGTACACGTACCGCAACAACACGATCGTCGCCGTCATCGCCGAGGTCGAAGTGAATCGCAAGACGGGCAAGGTCTGGACGAAGCGCCTCGTGTGCGCGCACGACTGCGGGTTGGCGATCAATCCGGAGGGTCTCCGTCACACCGTTGAATGCGGCATGCTGCACGCGTTGAGCCGTGCGCTATGGGAGGAAGTGCAGTTCGACACGGAGAAGGTCACGAGCGTTGATTGGGTATCGCATCCGACGTTGCGCCATTCGGATACGCCAGAAAGTATCGAGGTCGTGCTGGTCAACGGCGATCCGAACCCGAATCGCCCCGATCTACCCGCTTATGGTGCTGGCGAAACGAGCCACAAACCCGTCATCGCCGCAGTTGCCAATGCGATCTACGACGCCACGGGCGTGCGCATACGTCGCGTGCCGTTCCGTCCCGAGCGAGTGCTCGCCGCGCTCAACGCAGCGATGACCTAAAGTGACTTTTTTTCGCCGCTTCCCGAGGCCGTCGCCGCCTACACGCCCGCTTGGTAACTGTTAGTCGTCTTCTGTCCTGCGCTGCATTGCGCGAAGATTGGGATATGCAAGACGATCGCGACGACTTGGAACCGATCATTGCGACGCGGCCGCACCGACGACCCGTGCGCGAAGAATCGCAGCCGCTTTGGCCGTTGGTGCTCGCGGTGAGCGTCTGCTTCGCGGTCGTGTTGTCGCTTGCGTGGTGGTTCTTCTGGAGGCCATCCGGTCGCAGCGAGCCCACGCCTGCGCAAGTCGAGAGCCCGCTACCCGAAGAGCATGTCGAGCCAGAGCCGATAGCGCCGACGACCGACTTGGATACGAACGCCGAAGTGGCGCAAGCTCCAGCGCCTCCGGCAAGCTC
>DATCLP010000149.1:0-1797 GCA_036563855.1 Steroidobacteraceae bacterium
AACGCTGACGCCGCCGCAGCTCAATCCCGCAGCACAGCTGTCCAGCACGACTTCGCCTTTGGAGTCCACGCTTACGGAACGCGCGAAAACATGCCCCTCGAGGTTGATCGCGTCTCCGATGAAATCGCTGGCTACTCCCGCCGAGAGCAGCACCAGGCCTCCTTTTGCGACGATGCGCCCGGACTCGGCAACCGAAACCGCGGCGCTGCCGGAGGCGCCCACAAGGCTTTCGACGACGCCGTCGTCGACGGCGAAGCTATAGAGACCGTCTCCGTTGAGATCGAGCGTAAATCTTTGAGCGCCGCCGATGATGACCTGGCCGAGCCTCGCCTCGATCACACCGGCGTTCTCGACACCCGGCGCGACGAGCGCAGCCAGCCCGGCGGACGCTGCGGAGCCACGCGCGAGAATGGATGCGTCGGCTTCAAGCTTGATGGTAGCCGTTGCGGATCGCTGCGCGTCGAACTCGTCGAACACGAGCTTACCGGACATGAAATTCGTGTTCGTGATATCTGCGACGGCCCCGACGAAACTGTGCGTGTCGATTTTCGCGCCGTTCTTGAAGAGAATCCCCGCGGGGTTGACCAAGAAGACTTGACCGTTGGCTGACAGCTCTCCGGCGATCGTCGAGGGGTCCAAGCCGATGACGCGGTTCAGAACAGCGCTCGTTGCCTTCGGCTGCTCGAAGTTGACGCGTTCCCCCTTCTCGATCGAGAAGCTCTGCCACTCGATAACGGCGCGATCGGTGGTCTGTCGAATATTGGTCAGCGTCGGGGTGATCGGTTGAACTTGCGCAACGCCTTCAACCACGTTACCGCCTTGGGGACCACCAAACGCCCCCACAGGTACTACGAGAGCGCTCCACAGTGCTGCCATTGCGGCTTCGAGTCTTCGGACGCGTAGCGCCTGCAATGCGGTCGCGTCGATTTTCTTCGTTGTCTTCTTGATCATTGGAATACCTCGAAGTGCCTCAGAAGCGCACTCGTATCCCGCCGAAGACGCGAGTATCGTCGGTCCCTTCGGCCACCACGGATTGCGTCAGCGGGGTTGCGCTCTCGACGTATCCCGTGACGTTTCGTCCGAGGTTGAAGCGCAGACCGAGCCCCGCCGATGCGGCCGAGTCGCTGGTCTTTGTCACGACTTCGCTTTCCGCCAGACGCTGGCGGACCTCTCCCACGTCCCAAAAGGTGTAGGCGGTCAGACCGCTACCCCGGCTCGTGTACCACGTGTACCTGATCTCCATCTTTGCTGCCGCGCCTTGATCGCCGACGATTTCCGAGGGATCGTACGCGCGGCCGAAGTATTCGCCGCCGAAGCCGAACTCCTCGGGACCGAGAAGATTGTCGAAGGCCTTCTGAGCGGTCAGCGCGAAAAGCATCGACCATCGCCCCCTGATCGACTGAAGACGAGCGGCATACAAGGTCAACTTGGAGAACTCCGGGTCGCCGCCCGGCCGCGACAGGTTCTCGTCGGTGATCTTCGACGCGTCGAAGGCATCGAGGCCCTGGCTGTATTCGACCTCGACGATGTTGACGCCGCGTCGCGGACCAGCGGAATCGAACGTGAAGCCGGTCCGGAAAGCGCTGATTCGGTCGGCCGACCGCTCTGCGAAGAGCAGCGATTCCGTCTCGCCGTCGTGGCGGGTCAGGCGCGCGAAATAGGTCAGATTCCTCGCCCGGCTGCGACGGAGCGGCACATCGACCCGCACGGACGCATCGTCGCTCGACGTTTCCAGGTTGTAGGCTGCGAAGTCGGCGCCGAGATCCGGTACGGCTTCACTGCGACTCGCGCTGAGGG
>DATCLP010000150.1:0-2960 GCA_036563855.1 Steroidobacteraceae bacterium
GCTTGTAAGCGTTCGTGATCGCCTCCGTCACGAGCAGTCCCAATGGGACTGCGACTTCCGGCCCGATGACTTCATCGGGGGCGTGAACGGTCAGCTCGATGTGCCGATTGCCGGACAACCCGCCTCTTCGGAGCTCCACGCAAAGATCTTCGAGGAACCAGCGCAAGTCGACCTGCTGCAGGTTCTCGGATTCGTACAAGCGTCGATGCAACGTCGCGAGCGCATTGATCCGGCTGCGGGCCTCGGCGAACGCCTGCTCGGCGCGCGGATCGCGAATCCGCCGCGCATGCAGATTCAGCAAGCTCATCACGAGCTGCAAGTTGTTCTTCACGCGATGATGGATCTCGCGCACGAGCAGCTCCTTCTGCGCAAGCGACTCGCGCAGCTCGTTCTCTCGCGCCGTGATCAGATCCGCCATGCGTGTGAAGGTCTCGCCGAGGCTGCGAATTTCGGCCGGCGCCGCCGAAACGCGCTCCGGGCGCACGCTCTGGCGGCCGGATGCGTAGGCGGATGTGATGCGCTCCAGGTAAGTGATCCAGCGCACGACGAGATGCTCGATACCGACCCACACGACGAGCACCGCAAGTCCCCACATGAGGATGGGCGTGAACACGCCCCAAGCGACTTGGATCGCGAGCGGTCCGATCGCCGCGAACAGCGGCGTGCCGAGAATCACGAACACGCGTCCGCCGAGCAGCGGGCTCATGACGTACAAGCGCCATGTGCCGTCGGCACCTCGCGCCCGAAACGTTTCGGTACGCGATTGAAGATGCTGCGCGATCAAGCTGCCGCGGGGCAGGCCGGACGTGCTCGCATCCTCGCGCCGATCGGCCGTGATGAGATCGCCTTTGCTGTCGAGAAGCGCGAGCACCGTGTCGTCGCCGGGCGCCGCATTTTGATAGCGGCGCGTCAGCCAATCGAGTCCGATGAACAGCGCCACCGAGCCGCGAATTGCTCCTTCGTTGTCGAGCAAGGGCACTGCAGTCACCATGCCCCAACGATCGAGCCACGGCGCGAACACCAAGTCGCTCACGACGAAAGGTGCGCCGTGCGAGATCTCCTCGTACCACGCGAAATCCGTGACGCTGATCGACTCGCGCAACGGATTCGACGAGCAGGTTAGCGTCCCTACCTCGTCGGTGACGATTGCGCCGGCATATTGATCGAGACCGGCAATCGCGCGTTGCAGCGCGCGGCGACACGACAGGCCTTTGCGCGTTTGAACGTCCGGATTGGCGGCGAGGCTCGTCAAGATCTCCCGCGATGCGGAGATCATGCTGACTTCTTCGTTGGCTGCTAGCTGTGCGGCTTGAGCGAGGTTCTGCTCGAGAATCCGGATGCTGCTGTTGTAGCTCGAGACGGCCTGAAAGACGGCGAGCACGCCAGGCGCCAGCATCGCCACGCCCACGATGAGCACGAGCCGGGGACGCAAGCCGGCATTGCGACCCCACCAGCGTCCCTTCGCGGCTGCGGGCTTCTGACTCTTCATGCGAAACGCTAGCGGCGCGTTTTAAGTTTTAAGACAAGATCAAGATGTTCCTATGCGCTGTGCGGGCTCGTCGGCCTCGGCCACCGGAATCGACCCGGTCACGCCGCGCGCAGCATCCTCGCCCAAGAGGTCGACGAGTCTGTCACGGGCCCTCGCAATGCGGCTCTTGATCGTGCCGACCGCCACTTGGCACACGTCGGCCGCTTCCTCGTAAGACAATCCCGTCGCACACACGAGAATCAGCGCCTCGCGTTGATCGACCGGCAACTGCTGCAACGCACGGTTCAGATCCCTGAGGTGCAGCTTGGCATCGTGATCCGGTGCGATCGCGACTTGCGAGGCGCAAACGCCATCCGGATCCTCCACCTCGAATTTCCTGTGGCGCAGCTCGGAGTAGTAGCAATTGCGCAGAATCGTGAACAGCCAGGCTTTCAGATTGCTCCCGGATTGGAACTGATCGCGGTTCGTCCATGCCTTGAGCACGGTGTCCTGCACCAGGTCGTCCGCGCGCGCCGGGTCGCCGCACAGCGAGCGCCCGAAAGCGCGTAGCGCCGGCAATAAAGCAGTGACTTGGTCCAGGAATCGGTCTTGGCTCATGGCAAGTTGGCTCGGAACGGGCAGCCCGCGTTAGGAGCCGCGCTCCTTCTCTTCGAGCTGTTTCAGCAGCGCCATGAACTCGTCCGGCACCGGCTCATCCATCATTTCGGCGAACATGCGACGCAGCCGTCCGCCCAACCAGTCGGGGATTTGTTCGACAGGGTCGGCGTTCGGGCCGACCTCAGCCTCGTCTGGCTTGGTTTTTTCACTCATGGTGATCATCGTTAATAGACGCAGGTGAGATGCGAATGCCCGGCGCCGTTAGTTACGAGCAACGTCGGAACCGTGCAAAAGTTCCACGCGTTCTGGGAACTTTCTCGCGTGTCGGACATAGTAATACCGCGCTCGCGTTCGCGCGCGACTCAGCACACACTCACGCTCAATAAAGTCTCTTCGAGGAGCCCCGAATATGGCCCTGGCCAATGCAATCGCCGAGCACCTGCCTTATCTGCGCCGGTATGCCCGCGCCCTGAGCGGCACCCAAGCGAGCGGCGATGCGTACGTTCGCGCTTGCTTGGAGGCGATCGTTGCCGATCCTTCGGTCCTAGGCGCAGACCTGACGCCGCGCGTCGGCCTCTATCGGCTGTTCCACAAGATCTGGGAAACGACGGATCCTGAATCTCGCTCTCTCGTCGGCACTGCGACCAGCACGGTCGAAAAGCGGCTCGTCGAGCTCACGCCCAGACATCGGCAAGCATTACTCCTGACGGCCATGGAAGGTTTCAACATCAGCGAAACTGCCCGCATCCTCGGCACGTCCGAAGCCGAAGTGAAGGACATGGTGGGACACGCGGTGCGCGAGATTTCCTCGCAACCTTCGACCAAGGTGCTCATCATCGAAGACGAACCCATCATCTCGCTCGATCTGCAGAGC
>DATCLP010000151.1:0-3633 GCA_036563855.1 Steroidobacteraceae bacterium
CACCGGCCGACCTGCAACGATTTCCACGCCCTTCAAGATGTGCGCGTGATGACCGAGGATGGCATCTGCGCCTGCCTCCACCGCTGCACGCGCAACCTCGCGCTGATAGTCGGCGATCGTCGCGCGGACGAAATGAATGCCCCAGTGCAGCGAGACGAACACGAGATCGGCATTTGCCTTCGCAGCAGCGATATCCGCGCGCAGTGCATCCAGATCTTCTTTGTGCGCGTACGTGTGGATGCGTGCGGGTGTGCCTGGCTGATCGTGCTCGATCTGTTCATAGAGCGTGTGCGCGCGCATCGGCGCACATCCAGGTCGGTTCGCCTCGGCCCAGTAACCCATCGGCAAAATCGAGCTGTAGGCAAGGAAGGCGATCTTCGTTCCGTCGGGAAGCTGTCGGTACACGGGCGCGCGAGCTTCGGCGATGTTCTTGCCGGCGCCGACCACGTCGATTCCCGCAGCGCGCAAATGTCCGATGCTCTCGAGCAGCGCCTCGCTTCCCCAATCCAAGCAATGATTGCCCGCGCAGGAGATGACATCGAATCCCGCCCGGGCCAGCGCATACGCACCTTCCGGTTTGGCGAGCACCGCATGACGCGCCTGCGGCATGCGCAAGCCTTTGTCCGCAAATGTCGTTTCCAACTGACCGAAGACGACATCGGCGGACTCGAGCAACGGACGCACTGCATCGAACAGCGTGTCGGGATCAGGCCGATCAGGCGCTAAATCGCCCGCTGCAAGCAACACCTGACTCAATGCGGCGTCCCCTCGTGTGCCGTCCCCCGACATCGGAGTTGTGTTATGCAGTATCGCCCCAGGCCGATGCAAGCGCTTTCATCCGAGGGTTTTTGCTGTTATGGTCCGCGCCGAACAGGAAAGCATCAGGCCTGCTCCCAATTGGGGAGTGGGGAGTTTCTTGCGTCAGTTGCTCAGGGTCTTTTGGGGGGAGACTGCCCATGAATCAACGAAGTTCATCCGGTTCCGCCTTCTGTTCGCGGTTAGCCATCGCCATAGCGGCCACGCTCGCAAGCGCTGCACAAGCTCAGCAAACAAGTACTACAGGCACGCTGGAAGAGATCATCGTCACTGCCGAACGCCGCGAGTTGAATCTGCAAGACGTGCCTACGTCGGCAACCGTGTTGACGGCAGACAGCCTCGCCAAGCAAGGCATCGACAACGTCATCGAGATTCAACAAGTCGCGCCGTCCGTTGCCATCAACACGTACAATCGAAGCACGTTCGTGAACATCCGCGGCGTGGGCATTGCGCAGTCGGCGCCGACTTCGAGCCCCGGCGTCGCCGTTTACATCGACGGCAACTTCATCACGCACGAGCACTTCATCGCCCACTCGTTCTACGACATCGAATCGATCGAAGTGCTACGCGGTCCGCAAGGCACGCTGACGGGACAGAACTCGACCGGAGGCGCCATCTACATGCGCACTCCCGCACCCACCACAGACGGGTTCAAAGGTTATGTCGATGTCACCGCCGGCGATTACGACTGGCGCCGGGTTGCCGGCGCTTTGAACATTCCGATGGGCGACGTCGTCGCGTTACGCATCGCGGGCGTCTATGACGAGCGAGACAGCTTCACGAAGAACATCGGCCCGAGCCCCAGCCAGCCCGGTGCCTACGAGATGAAGGGCGCACGCGCGGCTCTGCGCATTCAGCCGACGGACGGCATGACGTTCGACCTGCGCTACGAGTACTTCGATCTCGACTCCGATTACAACGCCGTCAAGAACCGCAACGATACGGTCACGAGCGATCCATTCATCATCGAAGAAGATGCGATCTCGTTCTTGAGGCAGAAGGGATATCGGGCTTCTTTGGAAGCACGTATCGACCTGAGCGACAGCGTGCAACTCCGGGCGCTCACGTCGTACTTCGACGCCGACAACGCGGACCAGGCCGACGGCGACCGCTCGCTGCGTCCGCCGCAGCCGCCGGCTACCAACCCCGGCCGCGTGTCGTTAACGGCGCAGAGCTTCGAAACGAGCGTCACGGAAATCAACCTGCTCTCGATCGGCGACTCCCCGCTTCAATGGGTCTTCGGCGTCTTCTACATGGACGAGACCACGCCGGCTCAAGTGCTGCGCGACAACTTCAACACGGTCACGTTCGTGCAATCCAATTCGACGATCGACACAGTCGCGGACAACGAGTCCAAGTCCGTGTTCGGCCAGATCGATTGGCGCATCACGGACTCCCTCGAGCTCGACTTCGGTCTGCGATATTCGGAGGATCAGCAGGACTACCGGCGCAATCTGATTCCGGGACCGCCGCCTCCGGGCTGCTTCCCGTGCACGACCACCGCGAAGTCCAACGAGACGACCGGTCGCGTCGGTCTGAAGTATTACGCGAGCGACGACGTGATGTTCTACGGCACATTGTCGCGCGGGTACAAGGCAGGCGGCGTGAATCTCGATCCGCGCCTCGGCAACTTCGGTCCGGAAACGAACGAGGTGCTCGAGCTCGGCGCGAAGACCGAAGTGCTCGACGGACGGCTGCGCATCAATGGCGACGTGTACTACTCGCTCTACGACGGCGTGCAGCTCTCGGCGCTGACTTCGGTGGGCGCCGGCCCGCTCGTCCCGAACACGTTGAACGGTCCGGAGGCGAAGATCTACGGTGCCGAGCTCGAGATGCTCGGGCAGTTCGGCGGATTCGGCTTCAATCTCGGCCTCGGCTACATGGAGGCGAAGTTCAACGAGGCCGGTTCGGTGACGGATACGCAGACCAACCAGAACACGCCGATCGTCAAGGGACAGGGGATGCCGTTCGCTCCCGCCTATTCGATCACCGCAGGTCTCGAATACGAGATGGTGTTCGGCACCTCGTCACTGACGCCTCGCCTGCAGGCATCGTTCCTCGACGAGCAGTACGCAACGCCGTTCAAGTACGACGCGACGCGGGTGCCTTCGCGCACCATCGTCGATGCGCGCTTGACGTTCAAGCCGAACGACAACTTCACGATCGAAGCCTTCTGCACGAACCTGTTCGACAAGACCTACATTGCCGTTCAGTTGCAGGATGCGTCGAGCGCCCAGGGCGGCATCATCTATGGCGCACCCCGCCAGTACGGTGCCCGACTGAAGTACGAGTTCTAAGTGGCCCAAGCGACTGGGTTGCGCGGCGCGAGCCGCGCAACCCCTTTTTTTGTCTCGCGGATACCTTACTCGAAGAGCCACTCACGCGAGCGACGCATCTCGCACGGAAGCACGATCCGTCACCCAGCTCGGCTCGGGTGCCGTCAACGTCATCTTCTCCCTTCGCAATGGATGCCAGAAGCTGATCCGCCAAGCGTGCAGACACAGCGGCGGATCTTCGACATCCAACGTTTGAACGTCGCCGAGCAGCCGCCCCGGCAAGTACGCCGGATCGCCGCACACCGGCATCTCCAGGTGCCAAAGGTGCACCCGGATCTGATTCGTGCGTCCTGTACGCGGACGTGCTTCGAGCAAAGCGGTCCCGTCTTCGTAGCGCGCTAGTACCCGAAAATCCGTGCGCGCAGGCAGACCCGCCTCGTCGACGACGCGCGAGCCTGCGTGGCCGGCTTCCGCGCTGATCGGTGCGCTGCAATTGAATTCATCTGCCGCGGGATGGCCTTGCACGCGCACGAGATAAACC
>DATCLP010000152.1:0-1786 GCA_036563855.1 Steroidobacteraceae bacterium
GATCCGGCGTTCGGCGGCTCAGGCTATGCACCGCAAGGGGAGGTTCACACCGAAGATCACGGGTGGCGCGATTTTCCGGCGCGAATCCGCGTGAATCTTCCGCCGCTCGCGATGGTCGTGTGGGAGCATCATCCTTGATTAGTGTTTACTGAATGACAACGATAGAGCCGTTGATGACCGATTTCTCTAACGTGGCGCTGCAGCCGGGGTCCCCGTTCCCGCTCGGCGCAACCTGGACCGGCGAGGGCGTGAACTTCGCCGTTTATTCGAGCGGCGCGCAGAGAGTCGAGCTGTGCTTGTTCGACCCGAGCGGCGAGCGCGAGTTACAACGCCTGCCTTTGATGGAGCGTCGCGAAAACATTTGGTACGGCTTCTTACCGGCGCCGCACGGCGCGCCCGGCCTCGTCTACGGCTTCCGCGTGCACGGTCCGTACGAACCGACCTACGGCCTGCGCTACAACCCGAACAAGCTGCTCATCGATCCGTATGCACGCGACTTGGCGGGCAAGTTCACTTGGGACGATGCACTGCTCGGTTACGACAAGGAGAAGGGCGACGACTATCCGGATACGAGGGACAGCGCGCCGTTCACTTACAAGTCGCGCGTCATCGACAACCGGTTCGATTGGGGCGAGGACCGTCCTCCTGCCGTGCCTTGGCGCGATACCGTCATTTACGAGCTACACGTCAAAGGCTTCACGAAGCTTCATCCTGAGATTCCGGAAAACATCCGAGGCACGTATCTCGGGCTCGCGCATCCCGCGGCGATCGAATACCTGAAGCATCTAGGCATTACGTCGGTCGAGCTCCTGCCGGTTCAGGCGTTCGTGCCCGAGCGATTTCTCGTCGAGAAAGGGCTCGTGAATTACTGGGGCTACAGCACGCTCGCTTGGTTTGCGCCTGCGCGCGAATACGCGGTCGCCGATCCGGTCACCGAATTCAAGACGATGGTGAAGGCGCTGCACGCGGCAGGCATCGAAGTCATCATCGATGTCGTGTTCAATCACACGGTCGAAGGCAACGAGCTGGGACCCACGCTGAGCTTGCGCGGTCTCGACAATACGGCGTACTACAAGCTCGATCCGACGAATCTGCGGCACTACATCAATCGCACCGGCACCGGCAATACGATCGCGATCGGCCACCTCGCCGTTCGCAAGCTCGTCATCGATTGCCTGAAGTATTGGGTCGAGGAAATGCACGTCGACGGCTTCCGCTTCGACTTGGCCGCCGTGCTCGGCCGCGAGAACGGACGCTTCCGTCCGGATGCGGGATTTTTCAAGGCCGTCGCCGCGGAACCGGCGCTGCGCTACGTGAAGCTGATTGCGGAGCCATGGGACATCGGTGTCGAGGGCTATCAGCTGGGGCATTTTCCGCCGGCGTGGGCCGAATGGAACGATTTGTACCGCGACACCATGCGCGGTTTCTGGCGCGGCAATCCGGGCATCATCGGCAACTTCGCCGAGCGATTCGCCGGCTCGAGCGATCTGTTTCGCGCAAGCGGGCGTCGCCCGACTTCGAGCATCAACTACGTCGCCTGCCACGACGGTTTCACGCTGTACGACACGACCGCGTACGAGCAGAAGCACAACGAAGCGAATCTCGAAGACAACCGCGACGGCCACAACCACAACTTGAGCTGGAACTGCGGCGTCGAAGGTCCGACCGACGATCCGCGCGTCAACGAGCTGCGTGAGCGCCAGATGCGCAATCTCCTGGCGACGCTGCTCTTGTCGCAGGGTGTGCCGATGTTGCTGGCGGGCGATGAGTTCGGCCGTACTCAGCG
>DATCLP010000153.1:0-2180 GCA_036563855.1 Steroidobacteraceae bacterium
AGATTGACGATGGCTGCAATGGCGAGCGCGCCCGTGAAGATCAGCCACGACACGCGTTGGCCGAGTCGACCTAGGATCGGCAGACGGACGCTATCGACGACCCACGCCCAGATCCATTTCAGGTTGTAGACCAAGAACGCGAGCGAAAACGCCGTGATGGCGCGCTTGTCGATGCCGTCTTGGGCAAGACGCGTCGTGAGCGTTGCCGCGATCATCGCGTACGGCGCACCGGAAGAAACTCCGAGAAAGAAGGCGGCGAGCGGTGCCGGCTCGGTGTAAGGACGCACGGACAGCGGGACGTAGCGTCGCCACCCGAGAGCTGTAGATCCTGCCGCTGCGCTCAATCGACTCTCCGCATCATCGACGAAAGACAAGGACGGATCATGCCGAAGGAAGCGAGCGGCGAATAGGCGGCGACGCCTCATTCGCTAACGTGCAGGCCGCGTGTTGCCTTACTATGCCGGCCGGTCCAGCCAAGCGATCTCCGTATGTCCGCATCCTTCATCGATCTCTGTCTGGAGCTCGGCGTGCTGCGCTTCGGGCAATTTCAGCTCAAGTCAGGCCGCGTAAGCCCCTACTTCTTTAATGCAGGACTGTTCAACACCGGTCGCGCACTCGCCGAGCTCGGCCGGCATTACGCGCAAGCAATTGCGGACCGTGCGCCTGCCTTCGACATGCTTTTCGGCCCCGCCTACAAAGGCATTCCGCTCGTCACGACGACCGCGATCGCCCTCGCCGATCGACACGGACGCGATACGCCATGGGCCTTCAATCGCAAGGAAGCGAAGGATCATGGCGAAGGCGGGACGATCGTCGGGACGCCGCTCGCGGGTCGCGTGTTGATCGTCGATGACGTGATCACAGCGGGTACGGCAATTCGCGAATCCGTGGAAATCATTCGCCGGAACGGCGCGATGCCGGTTGGCGTCGTCATCGCGCTCGACCGGCAGGAACGCGGTCAGGGCTCGAAATCCGCCGTACAGGAGGTCGAAGAGGACCTTGGACTCCCGGTCACGAGCGTCATCAAGTTGGCGGATCTCATCGACCACGTCGAGGCGCAAGGAAACGCCACCCAGGTCGCCGCGCTACGCGACTATCGCGCCCAATACGGGGTGTGAGACTGAACATGGTTCACGTCTCAAAGCCTCGGCCGTTGACCGTTCGGGGACGTGCTGCACAATAGGGCGGCCTTTCGGGGGGAGCTTTTGGCGCTTGAGGCGGGCTGTTTGGACACCCAAGTCCATGTTTAGACGACGGTACTACGGGCTGGCTGCGATTGCGTTTGCGGTGCTCGCAGCTTCGGCCGCCCATGCCCAAGGCCGGGAGGCGTTCTTCCGCTGCAAGGACGCAAACGGTCAAACGCGATTCGGCGATCGCATGCCCGATGAGTGCGTCGGCTTGGATACAGAGGTTCTCAACGAGCGCGGCCTGGTCGTCCGTGTCATCGAAGGCACCAAGACGAGAGAAGCGCGACTGGCTCGCGAGGCAGCCGAAGAGAAGGCCCGCAAGGAGCGCGAAGCGCGCCAGCAGCACGACCGCATGCTCATCGAAACCTATCTTTCGGTTGCCGATATCGAGCGCTTACGCGATCAGCGTCTCGGAGATCTCGCTTCGAAATACAGAGTAACCGAACAGAACATCAAGAACCTGCGCGAGCGACAGGTTCGACTTCAGCAGCAGATTGCCCGTTTCAGGCCTTACAGCGAGAAATCGAACGCCCCGCCGCTACCCGATCACCTCGCCGAGGAAATGGTCAACACCGTCAACGGTATCCGCGTCTACGAAGAAGAGCTCGCCCGCAACAAACAGGAACAAGCCGAGCTCAAGGCATCCTTCGAGGCGGACATCAAGCGGTTCAAGGAACTGAAAGGGATCAAGTGAGCGACATAGTCGCTCACAATTGAGAATGGAGAATTGAGAATTCGAGTCGGCGCGTGGCCTGGAAGTGATTTCGTCGAGTCCTGGCTTCGTTTCTGTGAACGACCGAGTCGTTCACCGCCCTGTGCTTCCGAATCCTCCCGCTCCCCGCTCGCTCGCTTCGAATTCGTCGACGACTTCGAATTCGACTTGCACGACCGGTACGACGACGAGTTGCGCGATGCGTTCGCCGGGTTGGATCGTGAACGTCGTCTGACCGCGGTTCCAGACAGAAACGAAGATCTGTCCCTGATAGTCGGAAT
>DATCLP010000154.1:0-6278 GCA_036563855.1 Steroidobacteraceae bacterium
GCCTTGCACGGCCATACACAACTCGGGGTGGCGCGAGAGCCGCTCAGCGAGTGCGACGCTCGCTTCGGTGCATCCGACGAACACGACCTTGCGTGCATTCTTCGGCCGGGCGATCACGGCACGCGCCAACCGATGGATTGCGAACGTCACGCCGACGAGCAGAAACGGCGTCACGATCGCCCAAGTGACGATCACTCGACGCGGATAGCTCGCAGATGCCTCGGTGAGATACCCGATGGCGAGCAAGACGCCGAGAAATGCGCACCAGCGCACGAGCAAGCCCGCCACGGCATGAAACTCGGGCGCCAGTAATTGCGTGGTCGCCTTGTGCGGTTGCTGCAACAGCGCAGCCGCCAGCACGGTCGCCAGCGCGAGCAACGATGTGAATTCACGCGTGATCGGCAGGTCGTGAATCCTGATGATCGCGTAAAGCGTCAGGATCGCGACCACCGTCGGCGCGACGACGCGCAACAAGAGGATGCAGCTCGCGAGAGCCGTGTGTCCCTTGAACAGTACCGGTTGCGTGATCTCGTAGCTGCCCGCGCTCGCACGCTCGCGCAACGGTCGAGGTATCGAAACGGGTTCAGCTGAGGCAATGCGCGGCCGCTCCGGCGCAGGACGAAAGGTTCTGCGCCGCTCGAACCGTCGCGCATCGACTGCGGCATTCATTTACTCGGCTCCATGATTTGTCCGGCTCCTTTTCGGCTCTCCGTCGTCGCCAAGATTCGGAGCAAGATGCATACCACGCGATGCGGGCATCGCAAGGAACGCTGCATATACGCGGGACGCCTGTCGATTGTTCGCCGGCACGCGTGAAGGTTTGTGCCTTCTTACGCACTCGGTCGTCGCGCGCATTCCGTGACGAAAGCCCATTCGGCGCGATCATGGCCGCCATCCATCGCGACGCGGCAAAGGTTACAAGCGCGCTCTGAAATCGTTACATCCGCAAGTTGGTAGGACCGTCAGCCGATGTTTGCGGCCGGCGACGTCGTCCAGCGACGTCATTCGGCGCATGGAGTGCGCGAAGAGAGCTGTCGCGTGGCACATCCGTTGCATTTCATCTGCCACACGAAGACAGGAGACCAGCCGTGCCGCAGCAAACCATTGGTGCTCCGGAGTCGGGCAATGCCTCGATCGAAGCAGAAGTGCGGGCTCGGCTGAGCAGACGCAGCTCGCTTCCTCCACTGGATCTCAGCACCGACTACCGTAGCCGTAATCGCATCATCGAAGACCGAATTCGACAGCACGCGCATGGAGAAACCTTGCGTATTCTCGAAGCAGGCTGCGGCAACAGCTGGCCGCTGCGCCTCGACGGCGTACGCTTTGTCCTGACAGCCGTGGATGTGGACAAGGAAGCACTCGAGATTCGCAAGTCGCGCATACGCGACGTCGACGAAATTATCGTTGGAGATTTGCGGTCGACCGACATATTCCCGCCGAACTCCTTCGATGTGATCTACAACTCCTTCGTGCTGGAGCACGTTCGAGGAGCCGAGCTGGTTCTGGACAATTTCCTCCGTTGGCTCGTACCCGGCGGACTGCTGATCCTGAGAATTCCCGATCGCGATTCTGTGTACGGTTTCGTCACGAGAATCACGCCGTTCTGGATGCACAAGCTGTACAAGCGGTATGTCGAGGGATTCGACAAAGCCGGGCTTGCCGGCCATGGACCGTATCCGACCTACCACGATCGTATCGTCTCACGGCGGGCCATCCATCAGTACTGCAGAGAGCATCACTGCAAGGTACTGAACGAAATGGGTCATGGGCAGTACTTGCCAAAGAGGCCGCTGTTGGGTCCGCTCGTGCGCACAGCTGTGAAGTCGATCTCCCTGCTTTCGCTCGGTCGCCTGGAATGGCGGCACAACAATCTGACTTTCATCATTCAGAAATCGGCGCTCGCTTCGTGACGTGAACGGTCTCGGCATCGGATATGCATCCTCGTCCTCGTGAGCTATCGAGGTGGGCGATGCAGCGCAACGTACGAGATCTGATCGATACGAAGTTCGACGTTCTGGTCGTCGGCGGCGGTGCATTCGGTGCGGCTGCCGCCCGCAGCGCCGCATTGCGCGGTTTGCGAACCGCGTTGATCGAACGCGCGGACTTCGGCAGCGGCGCGTCTGCCGAGTGTTTCAAGATGGTTCACGGCGGCATCCGTTACTTGCAGCATCTGGATGTCGCACGTGCCCGCGACTCGTGCCGCGAGCGCTCCGCCCTGCTGCGCACGGCACCGCACCTGGTCAAGCCGTTGCCGATCGCGATCCCGACCTACGGGCACGGGCGCCGCGGGAAGCTCTTCCTGGGCGCGGGGCTTCGCGCCTACGACGTGCTCACGTGGGATCGCAACCGTGGGATACGCGATCCCGCGCGCAAGATCTCCCCGGGCCGGTTTCTGTCGCGCGCCGAAACGATCGAGCTCTTCCCGCATCTCGATTCTGCAAAGCTGACCGGCGCCGCGATCTTCGAAGATGGGCAAATGCACAACCCGGCCCGGCTCGTGCTCGCCTTCGTCAAGTCGGCCGTCGCTGCCGGCGCTGTTGCCTGCAACTATCTCGAGGCCAAACGGATCGTCTTCGACGGCAATGCCGCCAGCGGCGCTGAAGTGGAAGATTGTCTTTCCGGCGAGCGATTCGTGATCCGGGCGCACGGCGTGCTGAACGCAGCTGGCCCTTGGGCGGAGTATCTGTTCAACGATCCAACTCGGTTCGGATCATGGCAGCGCGGAAATTTTTCACGCGATGCGTATTTCATCATCGATCGGGAGCCCAACTCCTCCTATGCGCTTGCTATTCCGGGATTGAGTCGCGACGAGGATGCCGTCCTCAGCCGGGCGAATCGGCACTTGTTTCTCGTGCCTTGGCGCAACAAGACACTGGTCGGCGTCTGGCATCGCCTCTTCCCGCAATCGCCCGACACTGCACAAATCGAGGAAGCGGAGCTGCAGCAGTGGCTGGACGAGATCAATGCGGTCAATCCTGGTTTGAATCTGAAACGATCTGAAATCGTCTTCAGCGATTGCGGGTTGGTGCCTTTCGGCGAACATGCCGATGCTCGATCGCTGCAATTCGGCAAGGAATCGCGCCTCATCGATCACCGCAGCACTCACAGGATCGCCGGTCTCGTCACGCTGATCGGTATCCGTTATACGATGGCGCGCGTCGACGCCGAGCGTGCGCTCGACGTGCTGCTCGCTCAGCGCGACAAGCAACCGCCGAAGATCGATACGCAAGACATTCCGCTGGCGGGGGGCGCGATCGCCGACATCGAGGCGTTCCGACAATCAGCGCACGCCAAGTGCCCTGCATACGTCCACGCAGCGACGCTCGATTCGCTGATTCGTAACCACGGCACTGACTACCCGCGCGTCCTAAACCGTGCAGCCGCGGATCCTCGGGTCCGCACGACCGTACCTGGCACTTGCGTCCTTACGGCTGAGATCGATCACGCTATCGAAGAGGAGATGGCCGTGCATCTCTCAGACGTGGTCTTGCGGCGCACGGACATGAGCGGGCACGAACACCCCGGGCGCGCGGCTCTGCGGTTCACAGCGGAGCACATGGCTCAACGCCTCGGTTGGTCGACACAACGCATCATGGAGGAAATTGCGGACACGGAAGCGGCGCTCGCGAAACATCACGCCGTCGATCGCAAGAGTTCGGCGTATGGCGCAGAAAGCATGTCCGTTGGCGCGATGCTTGCAAAGTTGAGCGCATGAACATCCGGGATCTTCGTTTGCTCGTCACAGGAGCCAGCGGATTCATCGGCTCGCGCCTGGCGCTTCATTTGCGCCGAATCGGCGTGGATGCCGAGTTCGCGGGTCGCGATACCAACGATGCCGAACGTGGCCGCCTGCGCGAGCTGAGCTCGTCGGGTATCCAAGTACACCTCGGCGACTTGCGCGATGCGGACTTCGTCGAGCGCGTCGTCGCGGGCCGCAACGCGATCCTCCACCTCGCCGCTGCGCAGCACGAGAACGAGAAGAGCGAGGAATACTTTCGCTCGATCAATCTCGGCGCCACGGAGCTGTTGCTCGAGAAAGCTCGTGCCTCAGGGATCAGGCGCTTCGTCTACGGCAGCACGATCGGTGTCTACGGGTCATCGAAGCACGGCACGATCAACGATTACACGCGAACGCGTCCACTCAACAGTTACACGCGGACGAAGCTCGCCGCAGAGGACGCCGTGCTCGCGAACGCCAGGTATTTCGAAACGTCGATCGTCCGGATCGGCGAGACCTACGGGCCTGGCGATTTTCGATTGCTGAAGCTGTACAAGGCGATCGACCGCAATCGGTTCGTCATGATCGGCAACGGCAAGAATCTGCGTCAGCCGATCTTTGTCGAAGATCTCATTCGCGGGTTGCTCGCAACGCTCACCTCGAAGGAGGCGGTCGGCGAAATTTTCCCGCTCGTCGGCAGCGAGCCAATGTCGACGCGCGAGATGGTCGAACACATCGCACACGCGCTCGAACGCCCCGTTCCTCGCCTGCGCGTTCCCCTGTGGCCCGTGCTCACCGCGGCGAGCGTGCTCAACGTGCCGTTGCGACTCATCGGGATCCGCTCGCCGCTGCATCCGCGCAGCCTCGACTTCTTCCGAAAGTCGTTCGTTTTCTCGACGACCAAGGCCAAGGATCTGCTCGGGTTCGAGCCCGCCACCACGAAGTTCGCCGATGGCGCACGGGCGACGCTGGCTTGGTATCGCGCGCAAGGCTACCTGCCCGAGCGCACCGAACCGGCGCTATCGCGCACGGCGCGCATCTAAAGAACGGTGCAGCATGGACGTGCACGCGGCCAATTCCTCGCTGGAGACGCGCGATCTCCTCGATCCCACGATCGATCTGGATGAACAAGCATCCCTAAACCGCGCCTCTCGAAGTAGCGTCGCGCACGAGCCGCCGGTCGCGCCGGGACGCATCTTGCTGGATCGTTACGTGCTCGTTCAGGTGCTGGACGCCGGCGGCGCCTGCACCGTGTTCCGCGCACGCGATCTCGAGGCAGGTCGCGACGCTCCCCCGTTCGTCGCGGTGAAGGCTCCCGCGTTGATCGACGCAAAGGCCCCGACGTCGGCCGCTGCAAGCGGCACGGCCGAGCACCTCGAGCGGCAGTTCGAGCAGACCAGGCGACTGGCGCACATCGGTATCGCCGAAGTCTTCGACCTGCAGCGCGAAGGCGATCTCAGCTTCCTGACAATGGAGCTGATCGAAGGCCAATCGCTTGCTGCCCTCTTCCAAAGCTATTCCGGCGCAGTGCCGCTGGCATTGACCCGACGGATCTTGAAGCAGGTTGCGGACGCGCTGAGCTATGCACATTCGGTTGGCGTCATCCATGGCCACCTGAGTCCCGCGAAAGTGTTCGTCTTGCCGGGAGATCGAGTGAAGATTCTTGGGTTCGGCAATGCGGGCGACGCGCCGGCCGCCTCCTCATTGGCCTACGCCAGCCCGCAGGTGCTCGAAGGCGCTCCAGCGAGCATCGAAGACGACATCTTCAGCTTTAGCTGCATGGCGTATGAGCTCATCGCCGGGCGCCATCCATTCGGGCGCCGATCCGCGAAAGAAGCGCGAGCAGACGAAGTGCGCCCAGACCCTCTCCCGCAGCTCCCCGAAGAGCACTCTGCGGTTCTGTTGAAGGGATTGTCATGGGAGTCCGCGGCACGACCTTCCGACATCAAGGCCCTTGCCGCTGCGATCCTGCCTCGGCGCGAGCCATCGTCTACTGCACGCAAAGCTCCAGCTTCGGTCGTCACGCCAGCCGTCGACAGGCCCGACGACAAACGTTGGTTGATGCTCATTGCCGCATGCGTGGTAGCGATGATTGCGGCGGTGGTGATGACGAGGATGAGCTGAGGGCTTGGGTAAGAAAGGGTTACAGGCGACATGCTACAGGCGACCATTGGCGCGCAAAGCGCGCATGATCGCGGCGAGAGCGGATGCGTCGCGGTGAGGAAATCCAATCCGACCGTATACCTGCTACGGCCTACGGTCTACAGCCCACGGCCTCCGTGTCGGAACCGCCGCCAACGCTGCCGTATTTACAGGGTCTCGCTGGCGTTTGCTCCGTAAGGATTCGTCGATGAACGTCCAACCGCTAAGACCCGAGCTTGCAACGCGCCGTCGGCTAGCGGCGCGGCTCGAACCGTTCGACTCGTATTGGCAGGCACCGAAAGACGTCGAAGGCGGCTTCAAATCGTTTACGGCGTACTACAGGGCAAACTACCTCCCGCACCTGCCGCAGGATCGCGAGGCGCGGATTCTCGTCATTAGCTGCGGACCGGGCTACTTG
>DATCLP010000155.1:0-10090 GCA_036563855.1 Steroidobacteraceae bacterium
GGCCTACGAAGCAGTGAAGACGCTCGGCGAGCGCCTCATCGCCCATTCGAAATATCGTTATCGATTCCATGTTGCCAAGAACGACACGATAAATGCATTCGCGGTGCCGGGCGGCATCATCGTCGTGCACACTGGATTGATTTCCGCGACGCGCCGACCCGAGGAATTGGCCGGCGTGCTTGCGCACGAGGTGCAACACGTCGAGCTGCGTCACAGCTTGCAAGCGATGATCAAGGATCTCGGGCTTCGCGGCTTGTGGTCGCTCGTTACGGGCGACCTGGGCGGTAGTCTCGTCGGACGAGCGGCGCTCGAGTTGACGAGCTTGAGCTTCTCGCGCGCTGCTGAGACGCAAGCCGACGACAAGGGTTTCGATACGCTGCTCGAAGCGGGAATCGATCCGCGCGGGATGGCGGATTTCTTCGCCATCATGAGGGAACGCGAACGCGGCGTCGCACCGCCGCCGTTCATGTCCACGCATCCGGCGAGCGATGCGCGCGAAGCGGTGCTTCGCGCGCGCTTGGCTGAGATCGAAGATCGGGAATTCGAGCCGCTAGAGCTCGGGCCGTGGCCGCCGACGTTCTAAAGGCTGAAGGCTGAAGGTGGAGGCACGCTCGCGCGTGCTGACCCGAGCCCAGCGCCCCGATCAAGCGAGGTTGTGATAGACCTTCTGAACGTCGTCGTCCTGCTCGAGCTTGTCGATCAACTGGAGCACTTCCGTCGCTTGCTCTTCGGGTAGCTCCGTCGGGCTCAAACAAATGTATTCGTGCTCGGCGGAGATCGGCGTGATGTTGCGATCCTCGAGCGCTTTCTGCACCTGCCCGAAATTTTCGAACTCGCAGCGGATGACGAGCTGCGGCTCGCCTTTCTCTCCGGTGCTTTCGCCCATTTCCTCGAGACCGTGGTCGATCAAGTAAAGCTCGAGATCGTCCTGATCGATGCCTTCGGGCTTCAGACGGAACACGCCCATTTTCTTGAACATGAAGCTGACGCTGTTCGTCGTGCCGAGGTTGCCGCCGTATTTCGTGAAGATGCTGCGGACGCTCGCGACCGTGCGCGTCGGGTTGTCGGTCGCGCACTCGACGAGCACTGCAATGCCGTGGGGAGCGTAGCCCTCGTAGATGACCTCGGTATAGTCCGTCGCTTCCTTACCCGACGCGCGTCGAATCGCCGCCTCGACCTTGTCTTTCGGCATGTTCACCGAGCGTGCGTTCTGGATGACACGCCGCAGGTGGGGGTTCGATTTTGGGTCGGGGCCGCCTTTGCGGACGGCGATCGTGATGTCTTTGCCGATGCGCGCGAACTGCTTCGCCATGCGGTCCCATCGCGCGAACATCGTGGCCTTGCGGGTTTCGAAAATACGACCCATGAGCTGATCCAGTGCTGATTCGGGGGCGGGAATTATGCCTCAGTGGGCCGAATGGAGAATTGAGAATGGAGAATTGAGAATTGGTGCCACCGCGCAATTCGTGCGCGAGAACTTGCCTCTCCTTTGGGGAGAGGCGGGCAGAGCAGCGCGTGCCGGTGAGGGGAAGTTGCTCTGCGCGCGCCCTAGCGGGCCGCAGCTCGGCGCTTCCGGGGGCGCTGCTCGGCTTCCATACAGCCCCGCGGCAGTCGGACTCCTGTCCACCTGTGGTGGACTCCCGAGTGCAAGCCGGGTTCGCCTGAGGTGAACCCCGTCTACACGGCTGCGCAGGAGCGCGCTGCTCACGCGCACGCAGTGCGCCTGTGCACTTTGCTCGCATTGCGAGCCCCTCACCGCGACGCATTCGCTCTCGCTGCCTCTCCCCGAGGAGAGGCGAATGCGCGCATCGCGCGCTACTGTCGCCTGAAGCCAGCGCTAGCTCATCATTTCGCCAGCCTGCGGTTCACGAGCCTTATCGCGGTCAACACGCTCACGATCGAATACAAGAGAAGCACGGCGACGTGAAGCGGGACGTTGTCGAGCGGTGTGCCGACGACGAGGCCGCGCGTGAGCTTCGTGGCGTGAACGAGCGGCAAGAATTGCGCGACGTACTGCACGATCTTCGGCAGCTGTTCGGCCGGGAAGAACACACCCGAGATGAGCATCATCGGCATGAGCAGCAGGCTGAAGTAGTACGTGAACACGTCGTAGGTCTTCGCGAGCGCAGTCACGATCAACGCGAGGCCGCCGAACGTCAGGCCGACGAGCAGCAAGATGGGCAGCACCCATAGTGCCGAAAACGACTCGACCAAGCCGAGCAGCGCCATGACGAGCAGGATCGCAATACCCGACAGCATCGCCTTCAACGCCGCCCACACCCATTCGCCGATGACCACATCGGCCACCGTCATCGGTGCTTGCAGAATGGCTTCCCACGTCCGCTGCATCTTGAGTCGCGTGAAAGCGGACCACAGTCCCTCGAAGGACGCGGAGTTCATCACGCTGTAGCACAGCATGCCGGAACCGAGAAAGGCCATGTAGCTCAATCCGCCGATGGACGGCAGTAAGCTGCCCAAACCGAAGCCGAGGCCGACGAGCCAGATCAGCGGATCGGCCAAATGTCCCACGAGCGCCGAACCGATGAGCTTGCGCCACACCAAGTAGTTGCGTCGTACGACGTGCACGAAGCGCCAACGGTTTGCCGCCGGCGCCCGATCCGTCAATGTGGCAGTGAGAGTCGCTTCAGTCACGTAAGTCGCGCCCCGTCAATTTGAGGAACACATCTTCGAGATTCGCTGCGCGGCGTAGCGCACGCAGCTCAGGCTTGGATTCCAACGTCTTCATGAGCGGCTCGGGATCGCGGCAGTAACAGAACGCCGTATCTCCTGCGAGCTCGGCTCGCGATGAGTGAGTATGCGCAAACTCCTTGAACCAATCTTCGACGCCTTCGCCGTACACCTCGACAACGACCGGCTCGATTTCTCGCTCGATGAGCGCACGCGGCGCGTCCTCGGTGATCAGCATGCCATGGTCGATGATGGCGACGCGGTCGCAGAGCCGCTGCGCCTCATCCATGAAATGAGTCGTCAACACGATCGTGCGGCCCTCGTTGAGCAATGCCTTGAGCCGGTCCCACACCAAGTGGCGCGCCTGCGGGTCGAGTCCGGTCGTCGGTTCGTCGAGGAACAGCACGGAGGGATCGTTGATCATCGCGCGCGCGAGCGTCAGCCGGCGCTTCATACCTCCTGACAACTCTTCGATCCGCGCGTTCGCTTTGTCTGCCAGGCCGGCGAAATCGAGCAGCTTCGGCACGCGTGCCAGACACTCGCGCGCGGACAAGCCGAAATAGCGGCCGTAGACGATCAAGTTCTCGGTGACGGTGAAATCGGGGTCGAGCGTGTCGAATTGCGGGACGACGCCCACGCGCATGCGGGCTTCGCGCGCACGTTCGGGAACGGGCAGACCGGCCAGGCGAATCGTACCGGAATCGGGTTTCGTGTGGCCCAGGCAACAGCGCAGCGTCGTCGTTTTGCCCGCTCCGTTCGGGCCGAGCAGCCCGAAGCATTGTCCAGCCGGAACGCTGAAGCTGAGATTCTTGACGACTTCGAGATCGCCGTAGCGTTTGTTCAAGTTGGAGACGTGGAGCATCAGGTTTTGGGCTCGGGGCTTGGGGCGTGGGGCTTGGGGCCGGCAAGAGTAGCAAGCGTGGGCGCTCTTCATCAGCGCCAGCCAATTAGTTGAACCGCTCCTACAGGTGAAAAAGCTTCAAGGCACCAACGCTTGGGGCGTGAGGTTGCGCTCGAGCAAAGGCTTTAATCAGTGGATGGTCGCTTCCGAAGCCCCATGCCTTACCGGGCTTCCCACATCACTCCCGCCTTCGCCGCGACTGCGCGTCTCAGCAGATCGATCAGCGGGACGGCTCGAGTGGCGAGCGGTACCGCGCGCTCCTTGTCTTTGTCTTTCTCATCTTCTTCTTCGGTTTCTTCGTCCCGATCGGTTTGCGGCGCGGGGCTGGCAGGCACCGCTTTCAAAGCTTGAACTTCCTGCTCGAGCCGGGCCAGCGCGGCGGGAACATCATCGGCGACCAGCGCGCCCGGAACTCGACCGGTCGCACCCATCATCTTGAGCAGCGTCTGCGCAACGTCGCCGAACATCGTGATGGATTCAGTGGCTTCGGATCGGAACGTGACGAGCATGGTAGCGGGCCGTTTGGCGGAACGAATCAACGACGCAACGAAAGTGTGAGCCGGACGGTTCCGGGCGATCAAGCCGACCAATCGGCAAGCCTGGACGCATGCAGCACCTTATCCGCCAGTTGCTGCGTCAGTCCCTGCGCCAGTAGGATCGCATGCGCGTCTTCGGCCGAGTAAAGGTCGTGATGGGTTGCGACGCCGAGCGTCCCAGCGAGGTCGCCGTAGTATACGGCGCGACCGAGCGAGCTCATTTCGACTGGCGATAGCGTTCGACATTGCTCGTCGAGCGCGGCCAGGGAGGCATCCGACAATTGCCAGCTCTTCGCGATTTCGAGCGCGAGACGGCTGCAGTGCGATTGCATGACGCGGATGAATACCTCGGGACGAGGCAGCACGCTTGGGACGCTCCGGTACTTATCGAGCGTGAGTCGAAACAGTACTAGCAGTGCCAGCGATCGCACGACGCCGAGTACTTGCGCGACCAGCGGATCGTCCTCGCGAAGTGCTGCCGCGTAGGCCTCGGCCGCGGCGGCGCTGCGCTGAGCTTTCTCCCAGGTCAGGTCTGGGAAACGATCGAAGAAGCCCTTCGGCAACCGGAATACAGGTTGTAGGATCGCGAGCGAAACGAGGCTTCGTAACCCGTCCGTTCCGAGTAAGGCCACCGCACGATCGAGGCTTTCCACCGGCTGCGCGTTCATTCGATAGAACGCGGTGTTGGCGCGCTGAAGCGTGGCGCCGGCAAGAGCTGGATCTTCGAGAATGAGCTGCACGAGATCGCGGCGCGTGCTCTCGGTGTCGTTGAGGGCTTGCAGCAGTTTCGGCAGCAGCAACGGCCGACGCGGGAAATATTCGCGTTGTTCGGCGGCTTCGCCGAGCGCTTTCTCCACGAGCTCGATGACGCGTGCGTGATCCTCGAAAATCCGATAGTCGAATCGCGCTACGCCGAAGGCCAGCTGAAAGTACTGCGCCTCGACTTCTTCGGTTGCCTCGCTGGAGTACGGTATGTCGGTGGTCTGCTCGGTTTCTGCAGGCGGGAATGCAAGCGCAGCCGCTTCGAACGCTGCGTTGGCCCTGCGCCGTAGAACGAGTACCGCGACGACGGCTGCGACGACAACAGCGGCGGCGATCAACGCAATCCAAATGGATGATGGCATTCTTGTTGTAAATGCTTGCGGACCCGTTCCGGCATCATAGCGCGATCGAGGGTGGCCGCCATCGAAAGCCGGTTGACAGGTACGGCTCCGGTGTTGAGAGTGCGTCTACGTCCCAGCTCCTTTCCTATCTGTCCGTTTGTATCGTGAATCGTCTTCCTCTCGCTTCAGGGCAGCTCGACGAGATCGCGCCGCACGTGCGGCGGCTGGTCGCGAACAATCCCGGCTTCATGACCGGACCCGGTACGAATACCTATTTGCTCGGACGCGAGCGATTCGTCGTGATCGATCCGGGTCCGGCCGAGCCGCGTCATATCCAGCGCATTCTTGCCGAAACGCGGCGCGCGATCGATGCAGTGCTCGTTACGCACACGCATTCCGATCATTCTCCGGGGGCGCGCTTGCTCGCCGAGGCAGTCGGAGCGCCGTTGCTCGGCCAGCCGGCGCCGGCGGGGGATCATCAAGACGCGACTTTTCAGCCGGCGCGCACGCTTGCGGACGACGATCGTGTCGAGCTCGACATCGGCGTGCTGCGGGCGTTGCACACGCCGGGTCATGCTTCGAATCACCTGTGCTACTTGCTCGAAGGCACAGGGTTGTTGTTCACGGGCGATCATTTGATGCAGGGCTCGACCGTCGTCATCGCACCGCCGGACGGCAACATGAAAGCCTATCTGGCGTCGCTCGAACGCCTGCAGCGCGAGCCTGTCACGCGGCTCGCGCCAGGTCACGGGCTGACGATCGAAGATGCTCAAGAGGAGATCGCGCGCATCATCGCGCATCGCCTGAAACGGGAAGCGAAGGTCATCGAGAAGCTCACCGCACATGGACCCTTGCTCCTCGATGAGTTGGTGAAACTCGTCTACGACGATGTCGACCCGCGCCTGCATCCGCTCGCTCGCGCATCGTTGCTCGCGCACTTGGAGAAGCTGCAAGAAGAGGGAAGAGCAGCGAGTCCGGTAACGGGCGTCTGGAAGGCGATTGCCGCGTGAAGCTCACGATTCGACTCTCGGCGATTGCGCATGCCATCTGATTCGCGTCAGCTCGTTTCGCTTCGGAACTGTTCCCTGATCCTCGACGGCCACTCGATTCTGGATGAAGTCAGTTTCGAGTTGCGCAGCGGCGAGCGGTGGGCGCTCATCGGCGCGAACGGTTCGGGCAAGACGATGTTCTTGAAGATGCTGCGCGGCGATGTTTGGCCCACGCCGACCGGACGCGAGCAGCGCATCTACAACTTCGCCGGCATCGCGAGCGAACCAGCAGGCAACAAACACCACATTGCATACGTCGGCTCGGAACGTCAGGACAAGTACGTCCGCTACGGCTGGAATTTGACCGTTACGCAAGTCGTTACGACGGGCCTTTTCGATGAGGACATTCCGCTCACGCAACCGACGGCGGCGCAGCGTACGAGAGTCGCGCGCATGATGAAACGATTCGGCATCTGGGGATTGCGCGACCGCAAGTTCTTATCGCTCTCGTACGGACAGCGGCGCCTTACGCTCGTCGCACGTGTGTTCGTATCGAACGCCAAGGTGCTCTTGCTCGATGAAGTCTTCAACGGGCTGGACACGCGCGCGAAGCGCAAACTGCGGCGCGCCCTCGAAACGCCGCGCGAGCGTCATGCGTGGATCATCACTTCGCACCGTCCGGAGGAATTGCCGGTGAACGTCACGCACGTTGCGCACATCGCGGATGGGAAGATCCGGATCGGCAGCCGGGCAGAGCTGCGGCGAGTGCGTAAGTCCGGGCCTGAGAGGATTGCTGCAAAGACGTTCGTACATCCTCTGATCGAAAGTCGATCGACGCGAGCTGTGCGTGCGGCGAACGGAGCGGACGATTGGCTGGTGCGCATTTCGTCGGCGGACCTCTATCGCGACTATCGGCCGGTGATCAAGAACCTCAACTGGACGATTCGGCGCGGGGAGCATTGGGCGGTGCTTGGGCCGAACGGATCGGGCAAGTCGACGCTGCTCAGCATGCTCTACGGCGATTTGCATCCGGCGCTCGGCGGCACGATCGAGCGGCAAGGCGTGCCGACGGGCACGCACATTTCAGAGTGGAAGAAGCGCGTCGGTTGGGTGTCTCCCGAGCTGCAGGCCGATCACTACCTTGCGAAGTCGCTCGAGGAGATCGTGATATCAGGCCGGTATTCGAGCGTCGGTCTCGGCGAGCCTCCGACGAATGCAGATCGCCGGGCTGCGCGTCGCTGGTTGCGCTTCTTCGGTATCGATCACTTGCGGGAGCGCGGTCCGCGCCAAGTTTCATATGGCCAGATGCGCATGGCTTTGATTGCGCGCGCGATGGTGAACGAACCGGAGCTGTTGCTGCTCGATGAGCCCTGCACCGGGCTCGACGGCGACGTGCGAAGACAAGTGCTGCAACTACTGCAAGCGCTCGCGCAACGTCATACTCAGCTCATCATGGCCGTCCACGATGCAGCAGACATCGTTCCCGCCGTGAAGAACGTGCTGAGGATCGGGCCGGGATTGCGTGCGACGGTGCGGAAGCGCCGTGAGTCGTGATTCGTGTCGACCCGGCGGGGGAAAGCGCGTTGGCTCGAATGCCGGAAGCAATGGTCTCTTGCCCGAGCTCCAAGCCCTGCGCCCTCAAATCTGCACTTCCGCCTCGTACACGATCACCGCATCGCCGATGATGCGCACCGACTGGGCGACCTTGCCGGATGTTTCCACTTCGACCTGAATCGTACCGGGCCGGCGTACCCATCGGCCTTGCCGGCCTTCGAACGCAACGCGACCGTCCACCGGTGTGAGCAAGCCTTGATTGACGAGATAAACGCCGAGCATGCCGTGCGCGTTGCCGCTCACTGGGTCCTCGGGAATGCCGAGCGCAGGACAGAACATCCGCGATTCAGTGCCGGGTCCTTTGTCGGTAGGGCTGAGCGCAAAAACGAAATAGCCTTCCGCGCCGACGTGCGGCGTCAAACGCGCCAGTGCTTCGAAATCGGGCTTGATCGAATCGAGCAGATCGGGCGAGCGCAAGCCGATCAATAGCCGCGACGTGCCCTTCGTCATGATTTGCAGCGGGCAGTCGTTGTGCAGGCTCGGGCTCGAGATGCCGAGCGCGTCCAATACTTGCGTGCGGTGATGATCCGGAATGATCGGGCCGAAGGACGGCGGATTCTGCGTGATCGCAATGCGATAATCGCCATCGACTTCGGTCACTTCGATCTCGACGATGCCCGCTCCGGTGCGCTGCCGCAGTTTGCCGCTCGGCTTGCCGTCTTTTTTCGCACGCACGTACTGGGCTGCGATCGTCGCATGACCGACGAACGCAATCGGATGGCGCGGCGTGAAATATTTGACCTGTAGGTCGTGATCGCTCGATTCCGCTTCCAGCACGAACGCGGTTTCGCAATTCACTTCCGAGGCGATCATTTGCATCTGCTGTTCCGTCAGCTCGTCTGCATCCAGAACGACGACGGTCGGATTGCCGCAAAAGCGCTCGCGGGTGAACGCGTCCACATGAAACAAGCGGCAACGGTGCTTGGACATAACGGTTCGGGGTCCCAGTAAGAGAGCAACAGGGCGTCACTTATAGCGTGATGGAACGCTAGAGGCTACAGCCAGGGCATGGGGCGTGGGGCTTGGGGCATAAGGACCGTGGCAGTTGGGGCAATTTTCAAGCGCACAAACGTCGTCTCTCAGCTGCGTGCTGCGCAGTTGCTTGTTGGACGGCGATCCGAAAGATGGCCATCATCGAAGCTGCGAGTTGAATGCTCACGCGGATCCTTCTTGCCCAAGGAGCGAAGCAAGTGATTCGCGCACTCTCGATCTTTCACTTGGATCCGGGCCTGTAGTTCGTACGAGATCCGCATCGGAGCCCCGAGCCCCGCGCCCCGCGCCCCAAGCCCTGGCTGTCGCCTCTCGCCTGACGTACACTTCCCCCTGCCTTAGGGGTGGCCCTGACTCGGGCCTGAGATGCCGGCCGCGATCGAATCGCTCACCGGCGGACCCGTTGAACCTGATCCGGTTAGTACCGGCGTAGGGAGCAGGACATGCGAGTTTCTCGCCTCAATTCCATCTGCTTATCTCGCGCTGCCTAACGGATCTTCTTTGCGGAGAGGATCTGTATGCGTGCTCTTGTCTTTCGTTCTTGCATAGCGCTTGGTGCGCTTGCATCCAGTACTGCTTTCGCCGATGTGCTCGAAGAAGTCGTCGTGACCGCAACGCTGCGCGAGCAGCGACTCGTCGAAGCGCCGGTCAGCATTTCGGTGCTCGACGAGCACTTGCTGCGTGATGCAGGGCGGCAGCATTTCGAGGACGTGCTGACGGCTGTGCCCAACCTGCATTGGGCGTCGGGCACTTCACGGCCGAGATTCTTCTTGATCCGCGGTATCGGAGAGCGCGAGCAATGGGAAGGCGCGCCGAATCCGTCGGTCGGCTTCCTGATCGACGACATCGACTTCAGCGGCATCGGCATGGCCGCAACGACGTTCGATATCGAACGCATCGAAGTGCTGCGCGGTCCGCAAGGCTTGCGCTACGGCGCAAATGCGCTTGCCGGTTTGATTTCGCTCAAGAGCCGCGATCCCGAACCGGAATTCGGCCTCGAAACGACGGCATCGGTCGGCTCTTACGACAGTTACTCGTACGGAGCGGTCGCGACCGGACCGGCATCGGCGCTCGATTCCTCGTGGCGCGTCGCAGTGCAGCGCTTTCGGACAGACGGCTTTCGCGAGAACGTCTATCTAGGTCGCGACGATACGAATGGACGCGATGAGCTTACTGCGCGTGCGAAGTGGCGATGGCAGCCGAGCGATGCGACGACCGTAGATTTCGTGTGGCTGTATGCCGATCTCGACAACAACTACGACGCATGGT
>DATCLP010000156.1:0-2268 GCA_036563855.1 Steroidobacteraceae bacterium
GCTCACGGATGTCGATGCGCCAGTGACGCAGCTGAACGGCTCGCTCATCGTCAGGCAGGATCTGCCGGTCGAAGCCGATCTGCGCGGGCAATGGCTCGGCGGAGCGCTGGAAGTTCAGATCACGCCCGATGATCGTACGGATAGGAATGCCACGCTCGTCGCGCGCGGGCGTGCGACGGCCGAAGAGCTCGCCAAGTACGTGCCCGCGAGCGTGAAGCTCGACGGGGCGCTCGATTGGAGCATGACGACGCATTTGACGAGCCGGCCCGGCAGTCGCGCTCAAACCTTCGCCATCGATTCGTCGACGCAAGGTCTCGGCATCGATTTACCGTATCCGGCCGGAAAGCCGCGCGAAGCAGTGCGGCCGTTCCACGTCGATCTCGAGCACAGCGCGCGGCAGCTGTTGACTCGTGTTTCGTTCGGCGACATCCGTGCTTTGCTGAGGTGGATTCCCGAGCGCGGCAAATGGGCGTTCGATCGCGGCAGCGTTCGCGCCGATCGGGTTGCGGCGTCGCTCCCCGATCATGCGGGCCTCAGGCTCGAAGGATCGATCGATCGGTTACGACTGGACGACTGGTTCGCGCTCGCCGAGAACCGGGAGGGGGCCGATACGGGTGACGGCGATGGCGGCACGAAGCTTTCCGATGTGCTGCGTGCAGCGAATCTGCACGTGGATTTGCTGCAGCTCTACGGTTACGAATGGCCCGACGTGCGCGGCGTGATGCAGGCGACGCCGCAGGGCTGGCGCGTCGATGTCACCGGCTCGAATGCGGAAGGCCAGATCCTCATTCCCGAGGACTTCAAAGGTGCGCAGCCTTTGACGATCGATCTCGAGCGGCTCATGGTGATGCGCACGCCGCGCAACGGCGGCGAGTCTTCGCAAGAGCAATCGCGCGATCCTCGGGAATGGCCGAGTTTGCGCGTGCATATCGGCGACATGCATCTCGAAAGTCACCCGATCGGCGGGGTCGAGCTGCATGCGACGCGCGTGCCGGACGGGTTGCGCATCGATTCGCTGACGATCGTGCAGGATGCCGTGCAGGCGGAAGCGCATGGGGACTGGTTGATCGGCCCGCAAGGCGAGCGCTCGAGCTTGACCGCGAAGATCACGAGCACGGATGTGCGCGCGACGTTGCGAGCCCTCAACTACACGGAGTTCCTGGAGGCCAAGCGCGCCGAAGTGAGCGCGAATCTTTCGTGGCCGGGCGGCTTCGACGGCAGCCTGATCAAGCGTGCTTCCGGTTCCATTACCGTTTCTGCGGAGTCCGGCCAGTTGTTGATGCTCCAGCCGGGCGCAGGAAGGATGCTCGGGCTGTTCAGCGTCGCGGCGCTGCCGCGGCGGCTCGCACTCGATTTCAGCGATCTCACGGATAAGGGCTTGAGCTTCGACACGATCCACGGCGATTTCGAATTGCGCGACGGCAACGCGTACACGAACAATCTGCTGCTGCGCGGTCCTGCCGCGGAAATCGGCGTTGCCGGCCGCACTGGATTGAGCAGCCAGGACTTCGATCAAACGGCTGTCGTGACCGGCAATCTCGGCGCATCCATTCCGGTTGCTGGAGCGATCGCGGGAGGCCCGGCGGTCGGAGCGGCGCTGCTGCTGTTCTCGCAGATGTTCAAGGAGCCGCTGAAAGGTATTGCACGCGGCTACTACCGGATCACCGGCACGTGGGACGATCCCGTCGTAGAGCGTGTGGATGCGTCCGAAGCAAAAGAGAGCCGGGTGAATTGAATGGCCCTTGCCGCTGTCCTCCAAATGACCTCCGGCGCCTCGGTCGAGGCGAATCTCGCGACAGCACGTGCGCTGCTCGAGCGCGCAAAAGCCTCGGGAGCAGCGCTCGCCGTATTACCGGAGAACTTCGCGATCATGGGCCGCCAGGAGTCGGACAAGATCGCGGTTGCCGAACCGCTCGGAGAAGGACCGATTCAATCCTTCCTGTCGAGCACGGCCGCCGAGCTGCGTCTCTGGATCATCGGCGGGACGATTCCGCTCAAAGTCGAGGATGAGCCGGATCGCGTGGCTGCAGCCTCCCTCGTCTTCGCGGACACCGGCCGTCTCGTGGCACGGTACGACAAGATTCACATGTTCGACGTCGACATTCCCGAACGCGAGGAGCGATATCGGGAATCCGCGACGATCGTGCCGGGCAAGGGCACGACCGTCGTTTCGACGCCCGTAGGTTGCGTCGGAATGTCGGTGTGCTACGACGTGCGATTCCCGGAGCTCTTTCGCAGCTTGCAGGTGCAAGGTGCAGAGGCGTTCAG
>DATCLP010000157.1:0-1959 GCA_036563855.1 Steroidobacteraceae bacterium
TTCGAACAGCGCGTTGAAGGTGTGGAAGAACTCTTCCTGTGAACGGCCTTTATCGGCGAAGAACTGGATGTCATCGATCAGCAGCGCATCGAGCGAGCGATACGCCGTTTTGAAATCGTTGATCGTGTTGTGCTGGAGCGCTTTGACCATGTCTCCCACGAAGCGCTCCGAGTGCACGTACGCCACGCGCGCGTGCGGATCGCGCGAACGAATCATGTTGCCGACGGCATGCATCAAGTGCGTCTTGCCTAGACCGACGCCGCCGTAGATGAAGAGCGGGTTGTACGCCCGACCCGGATTCTCAGCGACCTGAAAGGCCGCTGCGCGCGCGAGCTGGTTGCTTTTGCCTTCGACGAAGTTCGCGAATGTGAAGTCCGGATTCAGCCGGCTGCCCACGACCGTGGGCGGCTCTTTCGTCGTTCTTGGAGCGGCAGCATGCGTGCTCGTACTTGCGCCGGTCGCAGCGCGCGAACCGACTTCCAGAACGATCTGCGGCACCGGCTCGCCGCCAGCATCCACGAGCTCCGAAATCCGATGGACCACGTTCTCATTGACCCAGTCGACGACGAATCGATTGGGCGCGAGCAGGCGTAGGACCTGCCCGTCTTCAACCGCCTGCAGAGGACGAATCCACGTATTGAATTGCTGCTCGGGCAACTCCGCTTCCAGTTGAGCGAGACAGCGATGCCATAACGAACCCTGCACGGTTTCGTCCCTCGGTCCTGTAGTCGTGGAGAGATTTAGTTCTGCGTGTGTGAACGCGAGAGGAGGGCGAGTCTATACCCGACCGCGCGAGGTTATCCACAGCTCCAATCCCCTATACCGGAGCCGTCCGAACTCTGCTTGCAGCTTGACACCCCGGAGGCTCCTGCGTACGCTTCCCGCCCTTCTTCGGGGACCCACCATCTTCTTGTTTTAGCGCGACTTTCGCGCGGCGAGATTCAGCATGAAGCCCACGTATCAGCCGAGCAAGATCCATCGTAAACGCACGCACGGGTTTCGTGCCCGCATGGCAACGCGCGCGGGTCGTGCCGTGCTCGCTCGACGTCGAGCCAAAGGGCGCAAGCGCCTCACGGTCTGAACGGCCCCGTCGTCTCGATTTCTTGCGAACTTCTTCCCGATCGTTTACCTCGGCGCAGCGTCTACATAACAAGTCGGAGTTCGATCGCGTCTACAAGGATGCGCGACGTTTCACCGATGCGTTGTTTGCGGTTTTCGTTCGCGGCAACGGCCTTTCTCATGCCCGGCTGGGGTTGTCGATCGGGACTCGCGCCGCCGGCAATGCCGTTCGGCGCAATCGGTTGAAGCGTGTCATCCGCGAATCGTTCCGGCACCATCAACATGAGCTGCCGGCGGTGGACATTGTCATTAATGCGCGCGCCGGCGTTCGCGACGCCGACAACGAAGCTGTCAGACGCAGTCTCGAGCGCCACTGGCGCACGGTGAGAGAACGATGCAGGTCGTCCTGAAAGCGCTCGTGCGCGCCTATCGTTATTTCGTGAGTCCGTTGCTCGGACCGAATTGCCGTTTCTATCCGACGTGCTCGTGCTATGCGGAGCAAGCTCTCGAGCGACACGGTGCGTTGAAGGGCAGTTACCTTGCCCTGCGTCGGCTGTTGCGCTGCCATCCGTGGCACGAAGGCGGCTACGATCCGGTCCCTGAGCCGTCGACCGTTCGCTGGAAGCCTTTCTCGCATGGATAACCAACGACTTTTCGTGTGGCTGGCGCTCCTGCTGGTCCTGTACTTGAACTACATGGCGTGGCAGGCCGACTACGGCACCACGATTACCGCGCCGACACCGACGGAAAGCGCTGCACCGCAAGGCGAATCGTCCGACACGTTGCCTGAACTGTCGGCGCAGGGCGATGCGCCCCCGGCGGTATCGACAACGCCCGCAACATCAGCGGCTGCAAAGGCGCCGACCATTCGCGTCCGCACCGACGTGCTCGACATGGAGA